>JAZUJF010000187.1:0-2948 GCA_045642585.1 Candidatus Limivicinus sp. | reverse complement strand
AACGACCATTCTGGTGGCCACCGACTGGACCCGGCCCGCGGAAAGACCGGTCTTGATCTTACGCCACAGCAGCGGAGAGAGCTGATACCCCACAAGCCTGTCAAGGACACGGCGGGCCTGCTGGGCATCCACCAGGTCCTGATCGATGTCTCTGGGATTTTTGATGCTCTCGGTAACTACCTTCTTCGTGATCTCATTGAAGGTGACGCGGCGGGCCTTTTTGTCATCCAGATCGAGCAGCTCCCTCAGATGCCATGAAATAGCCTCTCCCTCGCGGTCAGGGTCCGTTGCGAGGTAGACCATGGACGCGTTTTTGGCATCCTTTTTCAGCTCGTTGATAAGCTCCTTCTTATCCCGGACAGCGATATACTGAGGCTGGAAATCATTCTCTATATCAACACCCAGCTTGCTCTTGGGCAGATCTCTGAGATGGCCCATGGAAGCTGTGACCTTATAATCCTTTCCCAGATATTTTTCGATAGTCTTTGCCTTTGCCGGTGACTCGACTATCACAAGGTTTTTAGTTTTTGCCATTGGAAATCCTCACTTTTTTGCTGTATTAAGAATAAATCGCTTCCCGGTCGAGCGTTTTACGATACCCTTTATCTCAAGTATCGTAAGCTGCGAGAGTACTCTGGCCGTGCCCAGACCGGATGCTGTAATAATATCGTCTATATTAGACCCGTTCTTGTCAATTACGGAGATGATACTCCTCTGATCCCCGTTCAGGTCCTCAGGTAATTGCCGTAAGTCAATATAACTGTCATCGTTTTTATTGTCAATGGCTTTTTCTGTCGAAGAAGAGGCCGGGGTCGGCTCATTATCACGATCCTCCGCAGGCCCGGCGCTGTTCTCCGGCGGATCGTCAGCCTTGAAATCACGGTATGGAGCGGAAGCGGGATCCGACACCCTGCCCGGGAACATGAGCTCAAACTCCTCCATTATATCCCATCCGCAGGTCACGGGCTTCGCCCCCTGCTTTATGAGCATATTTGTTCCCACACTGTTGGGAGCGTCGGCATTTCCGGGCACGGCAAATACCTCGCGCCCCTGATTAAAGGCCTCCGAGGCAAACAGCAGCGTTCCGCTTGTCTCCGGCGCCTCGATCACCGCAACGCCGCAGCACAGGCCGGAGGCGATACGGTTTCTGTCCCGGAAGAAATGCCGCCGGGTCTTCGTGCCGGGAGGGTACTCGCTCACAAGGGCGCCGTAATGCGCTATATCGTCAAGAAGGCTGTTTGTATCCGACCCCACAGGTGTTGCAAGGACGCCGATACATCTGCCGCCTGCCCTAAGCGCGGCTCTGGCAGCCTGTTCATCTATCCCGCGGGACAGGGTCGTAATTACGATCGCGCCGGATTTGGCGCACTCATGGGCCAGTTTGCCCGCCATCTTCGATCCGTATGGCGTACACTGTCTGGTGCCGATAACGGCAACTGCGGGAAGGGCATCCACATCCGGGAGCTTTCCCTTAACATACAGGACGACCGGAGGAAAGGGTGTGTGTTTGAGACGAACGGGGTATGAGGCGTCATTCAGGGTAACAGCCGTTATGCCAAGACGCCCGCAAATGCCCATTATCCTGTCGCCCCGGGTAATATCCCTGTTCTCCAGAAGCTGTGCGTCGTGCATTGTCACTCCCGGCACATTGAAGAAATCTCCCTCCGGCGAGAAGAAAGCCCGCTCCGCGTCGCCGTAATGCTCTATAATACTGAACTTTGATTTGGGGCTGACCTCGGTAAAGGACGAGAGCCACAGCCAATATCTGATTTGAGCCATTGTTCTCCCCCTTAATCCTTCTATCTGCACATCTCCCACATGACGACCGCCGCGGCGGTGGCCGCGTTGAGAGATTCCGCTCCCGGAGCCATGGGAATTATGATCTGACCGTCACAGGCAGAGAGTAGCTCCCGGCTCAGTCCCCTGCCCTCGCTGCCGATAGCCGCGGCACATCCGGAAAGCTCGGACTGCCTTATGTCTTCAGCCTCGTCCGAAAGGGCAGCGCCCAGCAGCTTCAGTCCGTTTTCTCTGACTAAAGCGGTAAGGCCGTCTATGTCGGTCTGAATAACTCTCTGTCGGAAAATGGCGCCCATTGTGGCTCTGGATGTTTTAGGGCTGTAAAGATCGGCACAGGCGCCGCAGAGAATGACCGCGTCCATTCCGAAAGCGCAGGCCGTGCGGATGACTGTTCCCACATTTCCCGGATCCTGTACATTTTCGAGTATGATCGCTTTTCCTATGGGAGCATTACAGTCTGAGACCGGTATCCTGACGGTAAAAACAGGCCCGGGGCTGTTTTTCATGGGCGAAGCGTACTCAAAAAGCCCCTCCGGAGCAATATACTGCTTAATATACGCCGGGACAGGAGTGATCTCTTCTCCCTCGCGGTAAAGGACGGAGGTGATCTCAGCCCCTTTTTCCAGGGCTTCACCCAGAAGCTTATGACCGTCAAGGACATATTCTCCCTGCTCTCTGCGGTATGCTCCGTCATTCGCAAGGGCACGAAGCCGAAGAATATAGGGATTTTTCCTTGAACTTATTCTCTCCGCCATAAGCCATACCACTCCAATGTTATTTCATTCTCAAACTATAATACACAGCTTTCAAATAATCAATACCATTTTTCAGCATTTTCTACTACTATAATAAAACGGTGCCCTTAACAGCAAGGACACCGTTGATGAAAAACTATAAGATCTGCTTCTCCAATAATTGCTTCAGAAACGCTCCTGTGTAGCTGGCCTCGCACTTCGCGCAGTCCTCCGGAGTGCCGCAGAAAACCAGCTCTCCTCCCCCGTCGCCACCCTCGGGGCCAAGGTCTATGATATGGTCGGCCACCTTGATGACATCCAGATTGTGTTCAATGACCACCACGGTGTTCCCCGCCTGTACCAGTCGGTCAAGGATATTCACAAGGCGGTGTACGTCGGCTACGTGCAAACCGGTGG
>JAZUJF010000186.1:0-2221 GCA_045642585.1 Candidatus Limivicinus sp. | reverse complement strand
GAGATTATTATAATATTACTATGGAAGCGCAGCTTTCATAGTAAACACAAAAAGCAGAAGAAGCACAGAGACCTTGATCGAGGCTTTCTGTGCTTCGCTTTTGCTGTTATGATCCTCAACAGGAAATATGCCATATTCAAGATAAAAAACGCGAAATATCCTGCCATTTTTTGTATTAATTACACAATACCGTATTGAACAAGCTCTACGGATATGATAAAATAGCTATAGTTATTGATCGGAAAACGGCACCATAAAGGAGAACCGTATGTCAAAAGGTGAGAGAATCAATGCCTCCGCCACGGATGTGGTTGTCAGTGCGTCATACAGGAGTCTTTTGCCTGCTCAGATCCTTTCCATCGCCGCGTCTTGTCTGGGCAGTATAGTAAACGGATTTCTGGTGGGCAACTATCTTTCCCAGACGGCATTGGCTGCGCTGGGGTTTGTCATCCCGCTCAATACCATGCTGGGGGCTATTTCGACCATCGTCTCTGCCGGAGCGAGGATGTTCACGGGTGAGAGCCTTGGCAGAGGTGACCGCGAGGAACAGCAGCGCATTTTTTCCTCTTCCATGAGAATACTGACCGCGGTAGGTATTGCGCTTACTGTGCTGTCCTTCCTGTTCAGCGGTATTGTGGCAGATATTGTGGGAGCGGCCGGAAACCTCAGAGAACCCACATCCGTTTATATCAAGGGTATGTCTCTGGGCATAATACCGGCACTTCTGGTGCCCTGCCTCATGGTGTTTCTCCAGCTTTCAAACGATTCCAACTTTTCCCTTGTGGCGGCCTTTCTGCTGGCGGGCTTTTCACTGGTATCCGGGCTCATAAACCTCTACTGCTTTGACGGCGGGATACTGGGCATGGGAATTGCCGAATCAATAGCCAAGTGGCTGACTCTTGGGGCGATAGTCCTTCGCGCTGTCAGAAAAAAACAGATGCGCATGACGAGGGATCGCATGGGAAGAAAGCGTGCGCTGAGGATGTTGTATGTTGGCTTCCCGACCGCACTGGCCGCCATATTGTATGCGCTGAGAAATTCAATACTTAATGTCATTGCCCGCAAATACTGCGGCGATATGACGGTTGCGTCCATGGCACTGCTCAATTCCATGATGGGTCCGATGGACTCGGTAAATGTGGGCGTCGGGACCGTTTGTCTCACACTTTGCTCCCTGTACTTGGGCATGAAGGACAAAGAGGGTATGAAGGCCGTGATCCGGACGACGATGAGAATCGGGCTTATTGCCGGCTTCGCCAAGGTCGCCTTTCTTGTCGCGTTTGCGGATCCTCTGGCACATCTGTTCGGCGCCACGGGTCAGCTTCACGAGAGCACGGCGGAGCTCATACGGTGTTACAGCCTCTCCATGCCGCTCAATATGATCACGATGTGCTTTGTCTCCCCCGAGCAGTGTTTGGGAAGAATTAAGAAGGTGAGCCTGTTTTATCTCCTCAACGCAATGCTTGCGCCATTGGCATTTGTGCTCCTGACAGTGGGCGTCATAGGTGAGTATTCGATATATTATTGCTACGCTGTAGCAGAGGTCATCAGTATTGCGTTCTTCTATATCGTGAGCTTTATGAGGGGCGCCCGGTCTGTGCGGATAGAGGAGAATGTGGAGCTGCCTGAGAATGAGGGCAGGTTTATGAACATCTCGGTCCGTACCCCGGACGAGGTTTCCGAGGTCTCGGAAAAGGCGATCGCCTTCTGTCAGGATAACGGCATCGAGTATCGAAGGAGCTATTTCTGCGGCCTGTGTCTGGAGGAGATGACCGGGAATACCGTATCCCACGGCTTCCGTCACAGCAAAAAGAAAAAGAAGCTGTCGGCGGACATTTATATCCATGTTTATGACGGGAAGATCACTCTCCGCGTATGCGATAACTGCGTAAGCTTCAATCCTCTTGAGAGAGCGGAGAGGGACGGCGAAGGGGATATCACAAAGAATATCGGTATTCGCATGGTTCAGCGCCTTGCGGACGAGGTCTCATACCAGAGCACATTCGGCCAGAACATAGTGGATATCGAATGGAACAGCCCCGAGGCAGCAAACAACTGATAAAAAACGGCCATGCCGCACGGATATTGCGGCATGGCTTTATTTTAGGCACCACCGCATAATACGCCTGCGGCATCTACCGGATAAAATGTGCCCTTATTTAGTCACTTTTTCTTGCAATACACAAAGTATTCCTGCGAAAAAGTGCCGTCATCAGAACCC
>JAZUJF010000185.1:0-3559 GCA_045642585.1 Candidatus Limivicinus sp. | reverse complement strand
TATCTGTAGCCCACATAGATATCCTCGGCGTAGACATTTTCTTTGCTGCTGCCGAAGTTTTCGGTAGTGGGATGATCCCGGACATCCAGTGCGGCCGTGTCGGGCATTCTGCCGCTGGGACTCACCTTGCCGGACAGAATATCGACGGCGGCGTTTCCGCCCTCCTGTCCTCCCTGCCAGATGTACAGCACGGCGCCGGGCCCATACTTCGCCACCCACTTCATGTCTATTACGCCGCCCACATTCAGCAAAACCACAGTGCTTTTGAAATATCTGCACACTGTACTGAGCATATGCTCCTCTTCCGGGGTGAGACAGTATCCACCCGGGCCGGGAGGGGTGTCCTTTTCCTCTCCGGCTATTCTGCCTATGGTGATTATCGCGGTATCACATCTCGCCGCGGCGGAGGCTACATCGGCCTCATTCAGAGGCATCTCTTTCTGGCAGGCGGGCTGAGTCCATCCGTCACCGCCGTCATAGGGGTTGCTTTTGATCCATGCCTCATATATTCCGAGTATCTCTTCGTCCACATTTATTTCATCGCAGGCTTTCAGCGCATCCAGAACGCTCACCACATAGGGCGCGTTTACAAGTCCGCCGGAGCCTGTACCGCTCTTATAGTAATTAAACTGACTCCTGCCGAAGCAGGCCGCGGTCGTGCCCTTTTTCAGCGGAAGGATATCGCCTTCGTTTTTAAGCAGTACAATACCCTCCGCTGCCGCCTGTCTGGCAAGGGAGGCATAATAGCTCAGCTCCATTCTCTGACCTCCTTGTACATTTGTGAACAAGTATTGTTTTCTAATAGATTCCCGTGGCGTACATTGCTGTGCATGGCGATTTATTAGAAAACCGAAAACTCTCCGGCTCGGCATACGCAGAGTCGGAGAGTTTTTAATACTAAATCCCAATAAGATGGTTTTAGAATGAAGCGAGGCTGTTTTTCGTCAGGCGAGGCGAAGAGGGCAGGGAATATCGTCTCATATTTCCAAGGGCTTCAACGAAGCATGGCGGAAAGCAGACCGTTTCAAGCAAAACCGTTCTATCGGGTATTAGTATAACATCAGCCCTTTACGGCACCGGCTATGAAGCACTCCTGTATCTTCTTTGACAGGAACACATAGATGATAAGGGTGGGGAAAGTAGCCATCACCAGAGCGGCGCCGATGGGGCCCCATTCGGTGGTGTACTGTCCGGCAAGAGCCTGAATACCAACCGGCAGAGTCTTGAAGGCGGAGTCTGAAATGAAGACATTCGCAAACATCAGCTCGTTCCAGCACTGTAGGAAGGTATAGATGCCGATGGTGGATACAGCGGGGCGCATGAGCGGGACAATAATGCGGAAGAAGATGCCCCACACGCCGCAGCCGTCAATACACGCCGCCTCATCCAGCTCCCTTGGCAGCTCGTTCATAAAGCCTGTACATATCAGTATGCCCATAGCCAGAGAGAACGCGGCATATGGAATTATGAGCGTCCAGTAGGAATTGAGCATATGCAGACGGGACAGAGTGACATAGATGGGGACTATGGATGCGTGAATAGGAATGGTAAGACCAAGCATAAAGAACTTATTCATTCTCTTTCTGCCCTTCCATATAAGGCGGGTCATGGCGTAGGTGGCCATGAGCGCAACGAAAAGGACGATTACTATGGTCAGAACGGAGACAATAATGCTGTTTTTGAAGTAGACGCCCATCTTGCCCGTGTTAAGGGCCTTTGTATAGTTGTCCCAGAGCCAGTATTTGGGGAGACCCGCCACATTGTCACCGAAGATCTCCTCATTGGACTTGAGGGAGAAGGTGAACATCCAGTACACGGGGAACAGATCGATGATCGCCCAGATGATAAGGGCCAGATAGATGAAGAATTTTTCTCTCTTTGCGGAGGCGATTTTCTTTTCCAATGTCATGTCAGTTGTCCTCCTCCTTGAAAATAGCACCTATGAGTAAGGCAAAAGCAAAGCAAAGGAAGATGATCATTACGGCGATGGTACTGCCCAGACCGTAGCGGTTTCTCAGGAACAGCATACTGATCATCAATGTACTTGGCACCTCTGTGGAGTGGAGAGGGCCGCCGTTTGTGAGAACATATATAAGGTCGAAGGATTTAAGTGAGCCTGTGACAGACATTATCACACTGACCTTAAGAATGGGCTTTATGTATGGGATAACGATCAGTCTGTCCACCTGAGAGGTGGTGGCGCCGTCCAGCATGGCGGCCTCACGCAGCTCGGGGGGAACGCTCTTTACCGCGGCATACATGAGCAGCATATGATAGCCCACATACTGCCACAGCGTGGGGATAAAGCAGGACAGCAGAGCGGTGTTCTTATCTCCCAGCCATGTCCTCGTCCAGCTCTCCAGACCGAGATCATTGAGCAGAACATTGAGGATGCCGTAGGACGGGTTGTATATTTTAAGCCAGAGCTGTCCGATAACCACCGTAGAGATAAGCACGGGCATGAAGTATATGGACAGGAAAGCTCTCTCGCCTTTGATACCGCTGCCGAGTCTCAGCGCGAACCACAGCGCCAGAGGCAGCTGGATGGCAACGGATATTGCCGCAAGCAGAAGCGAGTTGCCCAGAGCCTTCATAAAACCGATGGAATTGCTTGTGAACAGCTCTTTGTAGTTTTTAAAGCCAACAAATACTTTGTCCGTGAAGCCGTTCCAGTCAAAAAAGCTGTAGTAGCCGGACATCACGATAGGGGCAATGAGTATGCCAACAAAAAGGATCAGGGCGGGAAGCAAAAATGCGATAATAACCAGCTTGTTGCTGAGCATTTTTTTCATATCAGGATTCCCTCCAATTCTGAATGGGCGGACCTGAAAGTCCGAAAACGCAGGCAGTTGATTTACCCGCATTCTTAAATGTTTGTCTAACGATCGAAAAAGACGATCCGGATCAGAGCTTTTGAAGCATCCGGGAGTCACGCTATGCCATCTCAATGCTTCAACGAAATCTGCTATAATGCGACAGCTAATGATCAAAATAAGGAAAGACGGTCTCCCCAGTCCCCGAAAGAGCGAGGGAGACCGCCTTATTATGGTTTAGCTGTTAGTATGCGGACCAAAGGATCAGCCGATATCAGCGGTCAGACCCTCGATGAAGCCCTTGCCGTCGATTGCGCTGCCGTAGACCTGTGCAACATAGTCAAGGTAGATGTTTGCGATGTCAGCGCTCTGAGCGTTGTCGCCGAACAGAACCATGCCCTTGGAGTTTGCAACCATGTCAGCAACTGCAACGGACAGGGGGTTGATGGAGCTGGTGTCGTAGTCAGGAGTCCAGGAGGGCAGACCGGAGCCGGCCAGAGTGCCGTAGTGGCAGACATCGCGTGCGATCTCAAAGACTGCTGCTGCAGCGAGCTCTGCATTGGGGGACTTGGGGTTGACTGCCAAGCAGTCGTTGGGGCCGCCGATGAGCATACCCAGGGATGCCTTTTCAGCATTCATAACGGGGAACTCGCCGACCTGGACCTTATCGGGATTTGCAGCATCGTAGCACTCGCCGCAGTTCCAGGAACCGTTCTGGTAGAATGCGTACTTGCCGGCGATGAAGT
>JAZUJF010000184.1:0-2065 GCA_045642585.1 Candidatus Limivicinus sp. | reverse complement strand
CGGCAGCCGTATCAGCAATATGATAGGTTAGATGATTTTCTGTGGTGTGCAATCTGTGCATTTATATTTAATATAAGGGAAACGCTGATTAATTCGGTGAGAGCAGATGCCGAGAAAATTCGGGTTCTGATGACGGCACTTTTTTGCAGGAATACTTTGTGTATTGCAAGAAAAAGTGACTAAATCAGAGCACTAATTTTCCGGCAGATGCCGAAAGCGAATTATTCAGCGTTTCCTTAGTTACAGTATATATTCAAACATTCGGAACTCTTTCCAGCCCGTATCCTCATAGAACATTGTCTTGGCCTGCACGAAGCTAAAGCCCATTCCGGTGTACAGGGCTTCTGCCGCCGGATTGCCTGAGAGCACATCAAGGCGTACAGTCTTTTTATTGCCCTTTCGTGCCAGATCAAGCACATGGTTTACAACGATCTTGCCGATACCCCGCCGCTGGTATGTGGGAAAAACCGCCAGAGCGTGAGGCACAAGGGCATCCTCATCGGGGCAGTCTATGCCCCAGCTTATACCCTGATAGCCCTCGTTGTACGCTGAGTTCACTATTACAGCTGCCACAAGAGTGGAATCGTCCTCCTCAAGCACATAGAGCTCATGCTTTTCAAGACTGGTACGGAGGAAATCGTCCGAGGGATATATCCCCTTTTTCCAGCCCACAGTGTCGGATCTGTCGCTTACAAGGTCAATAAGCCTCCAGTAGAAATCCTGTATTCTCTGAAACTCTCCGATGTCGGCATTTCTGAAGATCATCATCCAAGTCCTCCCGTTCTTTCCGTATCGTATTAATATCAGCCGCGCGGAGAGCGGCCTTTATCCCGGGCAGTCTGATCCCTATCTCTGTGAATACTGCGCAGCGCAGCGACTGCAATGACACCGGCGATAAATCCGGCGAAATCCAGAAACACATCCGAAATCATTGAAGCCCTGCCTGAAAAATACTGGATGTACTCATCCACGCATGAGGCAAACAGGCCCGCGAACAGAATACCGCTGACATTAGCCCGGCTCATTATACGGAGCACACAGTACAGTGCGGTCAATTCCGCCCCAAGGGCGCCGAACTCGATGAAGTGAGCCAGTTTTCTTATTACATTCTCCGCAGATGGGTCAAGGCGTATTCCGAAAACACTGAGAACACGCCCCAGCAGCAGCGTCAATCCCATGCTTCTCTCCGTAGATGCCGCCCTGTCCAGCATTGAGTTTCCCCAGATGAACGAAAGAGTAACGGCGATAAGAATACACAGCGCGATTACCGTTCTCTTTTGTCTGTCTGTCATTGATATCAGTCCTTATACTCAAACATCAGGTCATACATACTGACGGTGTCGCCGTCTTTGATGCCCATTTCCTCCATGCGCCGGAAAACTCCTGACTCACGCAGAACACGGTCAAAGTATATCCGACTCTCATAGTCATTGAAATTGACAGTGGAAACAAGCCTCTGGAGCCACGGGCCCTCAACGAGCCACATATCGTCAAACTGCTGTATTTCAATATCACCGGATGTATCGATCTTAGGCTCGGGAGGTACATAGTCTGCCTCAAAGCTCTCAACAGGGGGAAGCTCCGAGAGCATACGGGCACATTCCCTGACCAGCTCCCTTGTCCCCTCGTGGGTGACGGCGCTCAGCTCAAAAAATCTGTATCCCAGCTCCTCAACATGGGCTCTGAGCCTGTGGATATTCTCTCTGTCCTCGCCCAGAAGATCGCACTTGTTGGCGCATACTATCTGAGGACGGCAGGAAAGCTCAGGGCTGTACTCCACCAGCTCCGCAGAGATCTTATCAAAGTCCTCGACCGGGTCTCTGCCCTCGCTGCCGGAGACGTCTACCACGTGCACCAGGAGTCTGCACCGCTCGATATGACGCAGAAAGTCGTAGCCGAGACCGGCGCCCTCGGAAGCGCCCTCTATGATACCGGGTATATCCGCCATTACGAAGGACACACCCTCATCCACATACACAACTCCCAGATTAGGGAACAGCGTGGTGAAATGATAATTTGCGATCTTGGGATGAGCCTTGCTGACCACGGAAAGAAGCGTGGATTT
>JAZUJF010000183.1:0-12281 GCA_045642585.1 Candidatus Limivicinus sp. | reverse complement strand
GACATTCCTGTAATGGGCGCCCTCGGTGCCGTCCTCGCCGTTGTTGCCGAAGCCCTTCAGCACGGTGCCCAGAGGCTGAACACCTGCGCCCAGATAGGTCTTTCCGCTGTGGTTTTCAAAGCCCACCGCAACGCTGCCTCCGGCATGATCGGCACAGCGGAACATATAGTTGCCGATCATACGCTTTTTGGAGCCCACAGTGTGCAGATCCAGAGCGCCGATAAAGTCACAGCGTTTTCCGTCGTGGGTCTCGTAATACGCGCCCATCATCTGGTATCCGCCGCAGATGGTGAGGAAGGTCACGCCGTCCTCCACGGCGGCGCGGATCTCTTTATCCTTGCCCCGGTGGAGATCGGAAAGGAGGACCTCCTGCTCAAAGTCCTGACCGCCGCCGATAAATACGATGTCAAACCCGGCGAGGCTTATGTCCGTGCCGATAGGGAGCTTTGTGACAGAGGAGTCTATCCCGCGCCACTGAAGGCGCTTCTCAAGGCACACTATATTGCCTCTGTCGGCGTACATATTCAGCACATCCGGATACATATGGCAGATCTTCAATTCCATATATCCACCTCCTCAGACCCAGAAATCTTCTCCGCCGATACGGCGGATGACGGTCTCGCGCAGCTCCAGCATTGCGGTATAGGTGGGCATTATGAGCACCGGAGAGTTCTCCCCCTGAGCCCATGATACTATTTCGTCGTAGGAGCGCATCAGGCGGATATGACCCGGCTCGATGCCGGCATATTTGATGCGCAGAGCCATGTCGGCGGCCCTGTCGCCGGAGACTGTGACTCCGGTGAGATATCCGCCCAGCCCGGAGAGCCTCTCAAAGTCCGCGTCCCATATCCATGAAATATCCGTGCCGTCGGCCGGCCTGTCGTTGAGGCAGATGACGAGGGAGAAGGGCTCCTTCACATTGCCGAGAAAATCAATGACCTGATTGCAGCCGGCGGGATTTTTCACCAGCATCATTCTGGTGCCCGCCTTGCCAAGATCGAACTTCTCCATGCGCCCGAAGCCGCATTTGAAGCCCTCAAGCGCCTCAATTGCCAGCTCGACCGGTAGCCCCATCTCACAGATGGCGGCCAGAGCGCCGGCGGCGTTATATATGTTGTACATGGCGGGGAGGTTAACGGTGATGATATGCTTTTCACCCTTGATATCCATGACGACGGTACTGCTGTCCATACCCTGAGAGCTAATGTCGGTGACGGCGTACCGGGGAGTCCTGCGGCTGTAGCCGCAGCCGGGGCAGCGGAAGGAACCCAGATGGCCGTAGCTGATGTAGTCGTATTCGTATGCCGTCTTGCAGCGGATGCAGTGGGTGGCGTCGGAGATCTCCGGAATGTGCCCGGAGGGGGCGGCGCCCCTGTTTATGCCGAAGTACACCACCGGGTTTGGCAGATCGTCTGCCAGAGAGGAGGTGAGGGAGCAGTCGGCGTTCAGACACAGCAGAGCATTGGGAGCGCCGGAAATGCCGATGCGGATATTTTCGAGAGTCTGAGTGACCTCTCCGAAGCGGTCAAGCTGATCCCTGAAAAGATTTGTCACAACTATGACTGCGGGCTGCATCTGGGCGAACACACGCTTTGACGCGGCCTCATCGCACTCGATGACGGCGTACTCCTTACGGCATTTACCCGAGAGAGAGCAGTTCATGACAAACTCGGTAGTTATTCCGGAGATGAGGTTTGCGCCGGAGCGGTTGGAGAAACAGCTCTTTCCCGAGCGATCAAATGCCTCCTCGATCATTCTGGCGCTGGTGGTCTTGCCGTTTGTGCCGGTGATGGCCACCACCTTCACGCCCCGGGAGACGAGGCCGAGCAGCTCGGGGCACACCCTGAGCGCCCAGCGGCCGGGCATGGCCGTGCCGCCCCGGCGGAGAATTCTGGACACGAGACGAAGGGCTTTGCACAGCAGTATGGCGATAAATGCACGAAAATTCATACAGCAGACTCCGTAAAAACAAATTGCTTGATTATACCATGTATAACCCCCTGAGGCAAGAAAAACAGGGCGTTACAGCTCCTTTATTTCAACCGCTATCCCGCCGTTGTCGAAGACCTCGACCGTTGCGTATGTCAGGTCGCGGCCCTTACCGGCTGTGCCGGGATTAAGCACATGAACGCCGCCGATCTCACAGTTTTCGGCCTCATGGGTATGGCCGAACATGGCGATCGCGGCCCCCTGCTCCTGAGCGGCATAAACCAGACTGTCCAGATAATAGTTCACATTGAACAGATGCCCGTGGGTGATAAATGCTTTCACCGGCCCCATGGGGACAATGTCGGTATCGGGGGCATCATCGCCGAAATCACAGTTGCCCCGGACAGAGTACAGGGGAATATCGGGGAACTGTGAGGACAGTTTCTCCGTGTCCCGGGCGTGGTCGCCCAGATGGATAATCATGTCCGGGCGGGTGCGGCGAACAGCCTCCTCCATAAGGGCGGTGTTGGAGTGTGTATCGGAAAAAACGGCAGCTTTCATCACTTTCACTCAAACTCCTTCTGATGTTTTCTGAAAATGCTTCAATTTCGATCAGCGCCTCTGAAGCATATACCAAATCCGCGCGGCAGATTTCAGTACGATCATATATAATCATATAGCATCGCTGTGAATATAATAGAACGAACGGGAGTGATATGCAATGCAAAATTTTGAACAGATAGGCAAAGAGCTGGAGCGCCGGGGAAAGGCCGACAAAATAAAGGCGCTGGCTGAGTCAGACGACGGAGTGCGCCTGAGTCAGATGGTGGACACCTCCGCTATCGGTCAGGCGGCCAGAAGCGGAGACAGTGAGGCGCTGAAAAAAATGATCTCTCAGGTGTTGGGCACCGACGAGGGGAAAAGACTGGCCGAGAATATAAGGAAAATGATGGACGAATAGGAGGAAAGACATGGGTGAACTGGAAGACCGGATAAACAGCGTGCTCTCCGACCCGGAGCAGATGGAAAAGATAAGCCGCCTTGCCGGTTCACTCATGGGAGGCGGAGAACAGCCTGCGCCGACGCCCGAAGGGGATATACTCGGAAAGATCAGCCGACTTATGGCCTCGGAGGGGGAGGGGCAGAAGCGTGAGCGGGCTCTGCTTGAGGCCATGAAGCCCTATATGTCCGAAAAACGGAAGATGAAAATGGATAAGGCACTGAGATTTGCCCGACTTGCATCCATCGCGAGAACGGCTCTGGGAGAAATGGAGGCGGGAGACGGTGATAAACCGATATGAGGGCAATACAGGCCGTGTCAGCCGCTATCCGGAACAACGGGACGAAAAGCCGGGCGTGCCCAGAAGCCCGTCACGCCCTCCGCCGGCGAATGGGACGAAACCGCGGCCCGACCCCATGGGAAACCTTGAGAGGCTGACCAAAATGCTGCCGGAGAAGATAGGAGAGCTGGAGACAGAGGATTATATCCTGCTTCTGATCCTGTATCTTATGTACCGTGAGAGCGGCGACAGTGAGCTGCTTATCATCATGGGAGCGATGTTTCTGCTGTGACGAAATTATAATAAATAATATTTCCATTTTACTTGACATAACGCCGACAAAGGGATAAAATAAACTGATAATATTTTCAGGGGCCGGGGGAGGCCCCGGTGAATATTTCTTACAAGTCCGACGGATGCGTTTTATGGTCCGTCTTCCTTTTAGATCAACCGAATACCGTAAAGCTGAGATCTAAACCACCGCAATATTCTTAAATTTTTAAAGAATGGAGGTGTGTTTACTTACTGTGCCAACCGTACTGTGGATAGTTATTGCTTTGGCTGCAGCTGTCGTGGGCGCCGTCGTGGGCTATATGTACCGCAAGACCAACGCCGAGCGCCAGATAGGCAGTGCAGAAGAAGAAGCAAAGAAGATAATCAATGAAGCTATAAAAAGTGCAGAGAGCAAGAAGAGAGAAGCTCTCGTAGAGGCAAAGGAAGAAATACACAAGAACCGCGCCGAACTGGAGCGGGAAGAAAAGGCACGCCGTGCCGAGCTGCAGAAGCAGGAACGCCGCCTGCAGCAGAAAGAAGAAAATCTGGATCGCAAGACTGACGCGATCGAGAAGAAGAACGATCAGTTAGCCGCCAAGATCGCCGCTGCCGAGGTCCAGCAGCAGGAGATCGCCCAGATCAAGCGCGGACAGCTGGAGATGCTGGAAAAGATATCCGGCTTCTCCGTTGAAGACGCGAAAGCGTACCTTATCGCCAGCGTGAGAGACGATGTCACCCACGAGATGGCAATGAAGGTCAAGGAGATCGAGGCTCAGTACAAGGATGAGGCCGATGAGCGCGCAAGAGAGATCATCGCCACCGCCATCCAGCGCTGTGCCGCAGACCACGCCAGCGAGATAACAGTCTCCGTCGTCCCCCTCCCCAACGACGAGATGAAGGGCCGCATCATCGGCCGCGAGGGGCGCAATATCCGCTCCATCGAGACGCTCACCGGCTGCGATCTCATTATCGACGATACCCCCGAGGCCATCACCGTTTCCAGCTTTGATCCTGTCCGCCGTGAGGTGGCAAGACTGGCTCTGGAAAAGCCCATTCAGGATGGCCGCATCCACCCCGCCCGCATCGAGGAGATGGTGGCAAAGGCTCAGAAAGAGGTCAATGCCGTTATCAAGGCCGAGGGCGAGCGTGCCGTGTTCGAGACAAACATCCACGGTCTCAACCCCGAGATCGTCAAGATGCTGGGCCGCATGAAGTACCGCACCAGCTATGGCCAGAATGTGCTTAACCACTCCATTGAGGTCGCCCATGTGGCAGGGCTTATGGCGGCCGAGCTCGGCGTGGATGTGAACATAGCAAAGCGCGCGGGTCTGCTTCACGATCTGGGCAAGTCCATCGACCACGAGGTCGAAGGCAGCCATGTGTCCATCGGTGTGGACATCGCCAGAAAGTTCAAGGAGTCTGAGGCGGTCATCCACTGCATCGAGGCTCACCACAATGATGTGGAGCCGCACACCATCGAGGCCTGCATCGTTCAGGCGGCAGACGCCATATCCGCATCCCGTCCCGGCGCAAGACGCGAGAACATCGAGAGCTATGTCAAGCGTCTTGAGAAGCTGGAGGAGGTCTCCAAGAGCTTCCCCGGTATCGCCAGCAGCTATGCTATTCAGCCCGGCCGGGAGATCCCCATTATGGTCAAGCCCGAGGATGTGAGCGAGGATCAGATGGTGCTTCTTGCCAGAGATATTGCCAAGAAGATCGAGGACGAGCTTACTTATCCCGGTCAGATCAAGGTCCATCTCCTGCGGGAGACCAAGGCTGTGGACTACGCGAAATAATAAACGCATCGCTCCCTCTTCCGAAAAGAAAGAGGGAGTTTTTGCCGCCCTATATAAAGAACACGAGCGCACCGCGGAAAAGCAGTGCGCTCGTTGAATATATGCGTGTATCAGCTCTGACCTATGCGGTCCAGAATAAAAGCCTCCACATCGGAGATCTGTATATCCAGAGCGACCGACAGCTCGCCGTGGAGAATGTCCTTGGCACGGCGCATGGTGCTCTCGGCTCTGCTGGATTTGGTCTTTCTCTCGGCCATTCTTATTTTCAGACCCTTGATTATTCCCACCAGAGCCTCGTTTGTGTGGAGCTTGAACAGATCCCTGTAAAACGCGTCCACATGATTGAAGCGGTTGTCGTTGCAGACGGCGGGCTCAATGCCGGGAATGGAGTCGATAAGCTCAAGCGCCGCCTGACGGCCAATAACAGGGCGCATAAAAGCCCCGGAGTCCACAGGCGCAAAATACCTGCCGGAGCCCACAAGGGGAGTGAGATGGTAGTACAGCCTGTCCGCAGTACCGGAGTCCAGCGGCGCGATCTTATCAACAGTGCAGACACCGCTTTCACCGTATATTATTTTATCGCCCACTGCAAACATTCAAGTCCTCCGTTGCGGTATACGCAAAAACCGTTATAATCATTCTCATCTGCGTATGATACGGACTATATCAGACCTCTGCCCGGGTGCGCCCGGAGCCAGAGGGTGAAGAAAAAAGCCCGTAAACGATCACAGAATACCTTCTCCTCTTATTACTATTTATAATACACCCATTTTCTGAGAATTTCCAATGTTTTTTTGAAATAATCAGATTTTTTCTCAGGGAAATTTCATCTCCGTTGCGGAAAAGCCGAAAAACTGCTATAATATAGGCGTATCAGCAAAAGGAGACCGATCGTCATGAAGCTATACCTTAAAGGTCATTCATATAAATATGCTGTGGAACAGATGCTCCTGACCCTGCTCCCTCAGGAGAGGCCGGAGTATCCGGATGGCAGGCCGTCGGGAGACCGGATGGAGATATCCCTCTCCCGGGCATCGGTGAAGACCACGGCTGTCTGCGTCATACATATGGGGCAGAGCGTTTTCCGGGGCAGAGCCTGCGCGAAGAATGCCGTGGGCGAGGGGCTTGCGATCGACCGCCAGTGTCAGCGGCTTATCAAAAACGCCATGTACCGTGCCTGCCTGTCCTCAGGCGTAAAGAAACCCGCATGGGGCGCCCTCACGGGAGTTCGACCCGGAAAGCTTCTGGCGGGACTTCTGGCGTCCGGCCTTACCGAGCAGGAGGCCGCAGAAAGGTTTATCCGGGAATACGACGTGTCCCCGGAGAGGGCGGCCCTGTGCCTTGACACCAGCCGGGAGACCCTGAAGGCGGGCGACGGGCTGGGAGAGAAGGACATCTGTCTGTATGTGGGCATACCCTTCTGCCCTACCCGCTGTGCCTACTGCAGCTTTGTGAGCCAGTCGGTGGAGAAGAGCATGAAGCTCATTCCCCCGTTTCTTGAGGCGCTTGAAAAGGAGATACATTCAACGGCTCTGCAGGTGAAGAGGCTGGGGCTGCGTCCGGTGTCCGTATATGTGGGCGGCGGCACACCCACGACCCTGTCCGCCCAGCAGCTTGACAGACTCTGCACCTGTCTCGAGGAGGAATATGATCTGAGCGCCGTGAGAGAATACACTGTGGAGGCGGGGAGACCCGACACCATAACCGTGGATAAGCTGACTGTCCTTCGCCGCCATGGAGTGGACAGAGTGAGCGTGAATCCTCAGACCATGAATGACAGAGTATTGGAGCTCATCGGCAGAAAGCACACCGCCGCCGACATAGTCTCTGCCCTGAGCATGGTGCGGCAGGTGGGGGGATTTGGGGTAAATATGGACCTTATCGCCGGGCTCACCGGGGATACGGTGGGATCCTTTGAGGATTCGTTGGAAAAGGTCCTCGCACTGGGTGCGGAGAATATAACCGTACACACCCTTTCCCTGAAGAAGGGCTCACGCATCACCACCGAGGAGACAGATATACCGGAGGCTCATCAGGTCTCGCAGATGCTGGACTATGCGGGGAAAAGACTCCGGGAGGAGGGATATTCTCCCTACTATCTTTACAGACAGAAATTCATGTCCGGCGGCTTTGAAAATGTGGGCTGGACGAAGAAAAACTTTGTGAATCTGTACAACATATGTATAATGGAGGAGCTGTGCAGCATCGTTGCCATGGGCGGCGGGGGCTCCACAAAGCTCATAAAGCCCGGAGACGGCAGAAATATCCGCCTTATGGCGCCGAAATATCCTCTGGAATACATCGAAAATATAGAAAAGATCTGCTCTGACAAGGAGCGGATCGCGGAGTTTTTCTCATCCGACCCGGCTGCCCCGCAGGAGGCGGGGGACGGGTCATCCTGAACAGGAAACAGTATTTTATGAGTATGGAGGGTGGAGAATGATCTATCAGCTCAGTGATATTAATTTCCGCACGGTCTCAGACCCGGTGGGATTTATGGAGGAGGCCGATGAGATATATAAAAAGAGAGTCAGTCAGGCTGCGGAAAAGATAATCAATAACCGCAGGAACAGTCCCATCGTACTGCTGTCCGGCCCCTCAGGGTCGGGCAAGACCACCACATCCATGAAGATCGCGCAGGAGCTGGAAAAGCGGGGCATCGGCACCCATTATGTGAGCATGGACGACTACTTCAAGAATGTTGACGCCAGCACTCCCCGCACTCCCGAGGGAGGACTGGATCTGGAGTCGCCTCTTTGTCTGGATATGGAGCTTCTCAACAGGCATTTTTCCATGCTTCGTGACGGGGAAACGGTGCTTGTGCCCAAATTTGAATTTGCCCGGAGGATGAGGACCATAAGCCCGTCCAAGTCCATCCGGCTCAAGAACGACGAGGTCGCCATCTTTGAGGGTATCCATGCCCTCAACTCCATGATAACCGATGTGCACCCGGAGGCGTTCAAGCTCTATATCTCCGCCAGCTCCGAGGTGGATTTCGGCGACAGGCTGGTGTATAAGCGCACATGGTTCCGGCTTGTGCGGCGCATGGTGCGGGACTATAAATACAGAGGCTCCGCCCCGGAGGAAACAATGAGTATGTGGGACAATGTGCGCCGGGGTGAAAAGCTGTATATCTCACCGTTCAAGACCAAGGCCGACTACAGCTTCGATACCGCCACTCCCTATGAGCCCGCTGTTTTCAATACCATCGCCACAAAGCTCTTCTCCTCTGTGCCTCAGGGCATAGAGCGTTACGATGAGCTTCGTCAGGTGCTGCCGGCATTGCAGCTGTTCGGCCATATTGATGAGGCGCTTGTCCCCGGGGATGCCATGATAAGGGAATTTCTCGGCGGCGGCATATACGGTTCATAATAGTATTATGGCACCACCGCATAATACGCCTGCGGCATCTACCGGATAAAATGTGCCCTGATTTAGTCACTTTTTCTTGCAATACACAAAGTATTCCTGCGAAAAAAGTGCCGTCATCAGAACCCATTTTCTCTCGGTATCTGCTCTTGCCGCATTATGCGGTGTTGCCTTATAACCGGAAAACAGTATCGGTAAAATTTTTATAAAGCACAGAGATCGGAAAGTCGGGGCGCACCGCCGGTGCGGGATCAGGGCTTTCCGATTTTCATCGGAGAGCGTTTCCCCGGTTTTTTACATTTCACTGAAATTGCTATTGATTTTTGCATCCGCAGATAGTATTATAACCGGGTTTGAAAAGAAAAGCTTTCTGTTTTCTTCCGGAGGCATATATGCAGTATCTTCTGTCCATATCTGTAGCAATGTTCGCGGGGCTGATGATGACCCGTGCCGTCAAAAAATTCAAGCTGCCCGATGTTACGGCATATCTTGTGGCCGGCGTCCTCATAGGACCCTGCTGCGTGGGTGCGCTGAATATCCCCGGAATAGGCTTCCATTCCTTTGAGGCCGTTGAAGCCGTGGGACTGATAAGCGATGTGGCACTGGGCTTTATTGCTTTCTCCATAGGCAATGAGTTTCGCATGAAGCAGCTCAGGCAGACCGGCAGACAGGCTTTGGTCATCGGCATTTTTCAGGCCTGCGTTGCGACGCTTGCTGTGGACGCGGCCCTTCTGGGATTTCACATACTGATGCCCGACGCGCTCTCCGTTCCCGCCGCCGTCACTCTGGGCGCGATCGCCGCCGCCACTGCCCCTGCGGCGACATTGATGGTCGTGCGTCAGTATAAGGCAAAGGGAGAGCTGACGGATCTGCTGCTGCCTATCGTCGCTCTTGACGACGCGGTGGGTCTTGTGCTCTTTGCGGTGTCCTTCGGAATCGCCAGAGCTCTGTGCAGCGGGACGGTGGATGTGATCTCCATTGCGGTAAATCCCCTTGTGGAGATCGTGGGCTCTCTGCTTCTGGGCGCCGCGGCCGGTGTCGTCCTCACAAAGCTGGAAAAATATTTCCACTCCAACACCAACCGTCTGGCCATGACCATAAGCTTTGTGTTCCTCACGGTGGCTCTTTCCATGCTGAAGTTCAATATAGGCCCCGTGACTGTGGGCTTCTCGTCTCTGCTTGTGTGCATGATGCTGGGCAGCGTCTTCTGCAATCTCTGCCCTCTGTCTGAGGAGATAATGTCCAACGCCGACCGCTGGACGGCGCCCCTGCTGGTGCTGTTCTTTGTGATCTCCGGTGCCGAGCTGGAGCTCGGTGTGTTTGCACGGCTGTCCAGCGTTCTTATCGGCATAATATATATCATCTCCCGTTCCCTCGGCAAGTACTTCGGCGCCAGAGAGTCGGCAAAAGCCGTGGGCTGCAGCAAGAGCGTTGTGGACAATCTGGGCATCACCCTCCTGCCTCAGGCAGGTGTAGCCCTGGGTATGTGCGTCACGGCCGCCACGCTTCCGCAGGACGGAGCGCTTATACGAAATATAGTGCTGTTCGCGGTGCTTGTGTATGAGCTTGTGGGCCCGTCTATGACCCGCTGGGCTCTGGAGCGCGCCGGAGACATCAAGCCCAAGGGCGAGGAGGTCATCCACCGCAGAGAACGCAAGCTGGCGGAAGCCGCAGGGAAAAAGTAAGCCCGGCACAATATGCTGTGTCAATACAGAAAATCTCACAATATTGCCCACACAATATTGTGAGATATGACGATTATTGCCGAAACAGCCTTTTTGCCCTTGATATAAAGTGAAAAATGCGCTATCATTACTCACGGTATCACCCCGCCGGTCTCGGCGGGGTGATACTATATTTTGTGTGTAATGGGCGTATGTAACCGAATCTTAACTATATTTTGTGGAATTGTCCTTGACATAGATGTGAGGATATATTATTATAAGCGAGCTTGTGAAAAAATTGTTTTCGAGGTTGAAATGCTTGTATCCGGTCTGCAAAAGCTAACACTTCTGGACTATCCCGGAACAGTTGCCTGCACGGTGTTTACCGGGGGCTGCAACTTCCGCTGTCCCTTCTGCCATAACGCTCCTCTGGTCCTGCCCGAGAGACTTGCCCGGGACACCGATGAGGAGGCTGTGCTCAGCTTTCTGAAGAAAAGAGTCGGGGTGCTGGACGGTGTGGCGATCACCGGAGGCGAGCCGCTTCTCAACAGGGATATGCCGGATTTCCTTTCAAAGATCCGCTCGCTCGGCTACAGGATAAAGCTGGATTCCAACGGCTCCTTCCCCGACAGGCTTATTGAGATAGTCAATGCGGGTCTTGTGGACAGGGTGGCCATGGATATTAAAAACTCACCCTCCCTGTATCCCATGACCGCCGGGGTGGAAAAGCTCGATATGGCGGCCATTGAGAGATCAAAGAACTTCCTGCTGGAGGGTCATGTGGATTATGAGTTCCGTACCACGGTGGTAAAGGGAATACACACGAAGGAGAGCCTTATGGAGGCCGCCCGCTGGATAGAGGGCGCCAAGGAGTATTATCTCCAGCAGTTTAAGGACTCCGGCGATGTTATCAGCATTGACGGACTGACTTCTTTCGACGAAAAGGAAATGCACGAGCTTGCCGACGCGGTGAGACCCATAGTACCCGCGGTTCAGGTAAGAGGCGTTTGAGATAATTGTATTTACGGAGGAAAAGAGATGTATCAGGTAGTAAAGCGTGACGGCAAGATCGTTGATTTCGATATAAATAAGATCAGCGCTGCGATCAAGCTGGCTTTTGACGCCACCGGCACAGACTATAATATCAGCATTATTGATTTCCTGGCACTGAAGGTCTCCGCGGACTTTCTGCCTAAAATAAAGGACGAAAAGATCGCGGTGGAGGATATTCAGGACTCTGTTGAGGCCGTCCTGTCCCGGGGCGGTTATGAGAATGTGGCCAAGGCATACATCCTCTACCGCAAGCAGAGAGAGAAGCTGCGCAATACCAAGTCCACCTATCTTGACTATAAGGACACCGTTGACAAGTACCTCAATATTGAGGACTGGCGCGTAAAGGAAAACTCCACCGTCACCTACTCCGTCGGCGGTCTTATCCTCTCAAACTCGGGCGCGATAACCGCAAACTACTGGCTCAGTGAAGTCTACGACCAGGAAACGGCGGACGCGCACAGAAACTGCGAGCTGCATCTGCACGATCTGAGTATGCTCACCGGATACTGCGCCGGCTGGAGCCTCCGTCAGCTTATCAAGCAGGGTCTCGGTATCCCCGGCAAGATAAACTCCGCACCGGCAAGCCATCTTTCTACCCTCTGCAATCAGATGGTCAACTTCCTCGGCATCATGCAGAACGAATGGGCGGGCGCTCAGGCATTTTCGTCCTTCGATACCTACCTTGCCCCGTTCGTGAAGGTCGATAACCTCAGCTACAAGGAAGTCAAGCAGTGCATCCAGTCCTTCATCTTCGGCGTGAATACCCCGTCCCGCTGGGGCACTCAGGCACCGTTTCCCAACATCACCCTCGACTGGATCTGCCCGAAGGATCTGGAGAATCTGCCCGCCATCGTGGGCGGCAAGGAGATGGACTTCACCTACGGCGAGTGCCAGAAGGAAATGGATATGGTCAACAA
>JAZUJF010000182.1:0-10144 GCA_045642585.1 Candidatus Limivicinus sp. | reverse complement strand
GTCAAGTCCCTCACCGGCAAGGAAGGCTTCAAGGGCATCAACCCCGACGAGTGCGTTGCCATCGGCGCGGCCATTCAGGGCGGCGTGTTCTCCGGCGACACCAAGGGTATGCTCCTCCTCGACGTAACGCCGCTCTCTCTCGGCATTGAGACTCTCGGCGGCGTCTGCACCAGACTCATTGGGCGCAACACCACCATCCCCGTGAAGAAGTCTCAGGTCTTCTCCACCGCCGCTGACAATCAGACCTCCGTTGAGGTCAATGTTCTCCAGGGTGAGCGCGAGATGGCGGCATACAACAAGTCTCTGGGCCGTTTCCATCTGGACGGCATTGCTCCGGCACGCCGCGGCGTTCCTCAGATCGAGGTCTCCTTCGACATTGATGCCAACGGTATCGTAAATGTCTCCGCCAAGGATCTCGGCACCGGCACCGAGCAGCATATCACCATCACCGCTTCCTCCAATATGTCCAAGGAAGACATCGAGAAGGCTGTGAAGGAAGCCGAGATGTACGCCTCCGAGGACGCAAAGCGCAAGGAAGAGGTAGACACCCGCAATCAGGGCGACCAGATGGTCTATCAGACCGAGAAGACCCTCAGTGAGATGGGCGACAAGATCGACCCCGCCGACAAGAGCGAGATCGAGGGCAAGCTCAACGCTCTGAAGGAGACTCTGAAGGGCTCTGACACCGCGGCCATCAAGGCGGCGACCGATGAGCTGACCCAGGTTTTCTACAAGATCTCCGAGAAGCTGTATCAGGCGCAGGGCGGTCAGCCCGGCGGTGCCGGTTTCGATCCCTCTCAGGCCGCAAACTACGGCGCAGACCAGCAGGCAGGCAAGGATTACTACGATGCGGACTACACCGTAGTTGATGACGACAAGAAGTAATCGAAGTCGCCAGTTATAGGATATTCCCATTGAGGCGAGGAAAGATCCCCGCCTCAATGGCGCGTATAAACACTGGATCTATACGCGGATCGGAGGCAATATGGCAGAAAAAAGAGATTATTATGAGGTGCTTGGCGTTTCAAAGGACGCCGGCGCCGATGAAATAAAAAAGGCATACAGGAAGATAACAAAAGAAAATCACCCTGACCTGCACCCCGGCGACAAGGCCTGCGAGGAGCGGTTCAAGGAGGCAAACGAGGCGTATGAGGTTCTGTCCGATCAGGATAAGCGAGCCAAGTACGACCAGTTCGGTCATGCGGCCTTTGACCCCAATCAGGGCTTTGGCGGCGGCTTCGGCGGCTTTGAGGGCTTCGGCGGCTTCGGCGACATATTCGGTGACATATTCGGCTTCGGCGGCGGTCAGCGTTCCAACCCCAATGCCCCCCGCAAGGGCGAGAGCGTCCGGGCCAGCGTGAACATCAGCTTTGAAGAGGCTGCCTTCGGCTGTAAGAAGGATGTGACCGTACCTATTATCGAGCTGTGCGATGAATGCAAGGGCACAGGCTGTGCTCCCGGTACCACCCCCGAGGTGTGTCCCGACTGTAAGGGCAGCGGACAGGTCCGCGTGAACCAGCGTACTCCCTTCGGCATGGTCCAGTCCTCCTCCCCATGCTCCAGATGCAAGGGCAGCGGTAAGATCATCCATTCCCCCTGCAAGAGCTGCCGCGGTATGGGCAAGATCCGCCGTCAGCATAAGATAACCATGAACATTCCCGCCGGTATCGACGATGGCCAGACGATCTCCAAGCCCGGCTCCGGCAATGCAGGCAGCAACGGCGGTCCCGCCGGCGATCTGCTTGTGAGCGTCATTGTCCGTCCTCATGCCCGTTTTGAGCGCGACGGCACCTCTGTCCTCCTTGAGCAGCCTATCTCTTACGCGCAGGCCGTTCTGGGCGCAGAGATCCAGGTACCCACTCTTGACGGCAATGTGAAGCTGACTATTCCCGAGGGTACTCAGCCCGGTGCTGTTTTCCGTCTGCGGGGCAAGGGCATCCCCTATCTGCGGGGTTCCGGCCGCGGCGATCAGTTCATCACCGTGAGCGTGGGCGTGCCAAAGAATCTGTCCTCCTCCCAGAAGGAGCTGCTGCGCCAGTTCGCGGTTTCCATGGGTGAGATGGACGGAGACTCCGGCAAGTCCATCTTTGGCCGTAAAAAAAAGTAGTTGGAGGAGCAGCACATGACTTCAGGTGATTTTTTCAAAATACTGGCAGACAAGGAGCTTATGAGCCGCTGCAGGACAGTTGAAGATGTGTACCGCGAGGCAAAAAAGCTCGGATATACCGATTCCGTCAAGGACTTTACGGACTCGGTGACCGAGATGATGCAGGCCGTTGATCCCAACTGGGACCCCAAAAAAGCCGGCTTTTCCGCGCCGATAACAGACAGATAATACGAAACTCCCCTTCCGGCTTTTTTGCCCGAAGGGGAGCTTTTAGTATCACATACCGTCGTCGGTGATCTCGTCGGAGCGGAACAGCAGAGAAATGCACCACAGTGCGCTCAGACCCACCAGAGTGTAGATGACTCGGCTGACCGTTGCGGTCTGTCCGCCGAAGAGCCATGCCACCAGGTCAAATCTGAACAGGCCAATGCTTCCCCAGTTGAGTCCGCCGACGATACACAGTGCAAGTGCTATACGATCCATCAGCATAGTATGACGCCTCCTTAAATTGCTTCAGACATATTGTACCCGTCAGGCGGGAAAATTATTCTTTTTTTCTGTTCGACAAAACTTCCTTTTTCTCGCTCTTTACAAGCTCCGGATTAAAGAGTACATTATATTCACAGCTTATCCAATTGACCGGGATCGGTCGAAGGCTCATATCTTTATCCCACAATTCTTTTAAAGTCCTGTAATCAGAGCGGTTACAGGGCTTCTTTTTATTATGGCAACACCGCATAATACGCCTACGGCATCTACCGGATAAAATGTGCTCTGATTTAATCACTTTTTCTTGCAATACACAAAGTATTCCTGCAAAAAAGTGCCGTCATCAGAACCTATTTTCTCTCGGTATCTGCTCTTGCCGCATTATGCGGTGTTGCCTTATATATTTGTCGTATTATGCAGAATCACCCGGGGTATTCCGTCCCCGGGTGATCTTTACAATGCCATTTCCTGACTGTTCATCTCTGGACTATGGAAACGGAGTCTGCATAGCGGTAATACACCGTGTCTCCCTCACTGAGTCCGGAGGTGACCTCCGCATTCTCCCCGTCGCTGAGACCGGTGGTGATCTCCACCGGGTTCAGGAGAGCATCCTCTTTCCCGTCATATCCGGTATATACCAGAGTCTTTCCGCCCTTCTCGGAGATGGCTGAGAGAGGTATCAGCAGCACGCCCTTCTTTTCTGTGAGGGTTATGCAGGCTGACGCGTTCATACCCGAGAGCATTGAATCGTTTCTCGCGATAGTCACGGTGGCGGAATACTTTGTGGTTCCGCCCTCGTTTGTGCCGGTGGGATCGATGTTTGTAACGACGCCCTCAAAGCTCTGTCCGGGGAATGCGTCCAGAGTGACGACCGCCTCCTGCCCTTCATCCAGAGAGAGAATGTCCAGCTCATCCACGGAAACGGTGATAGTCATCTCCTTTGCGGGAATAACGGAGAAGAGGGTCTTCTGAGACAGGGCGTAGGGCTCTTCCTCAATTATCCCGTCATTCCCCGATATGCCGTACATTCCGCCGCCGAAGCCGGACATACCGCCCCCGCCGGGGATATTTCCGCCGCCGCCGGATTTTACGACCGCAAAGCCTGTCATCTGGCCCTCGGCGTTATAATCAACGCTGAGATATGCGCCCACGATAATTCCCGGTACATAGCTGTCCATAGTGATCGTTCCCGGCTCCGTGAAACCGTCAGCGGGGAGCATTGAAATATCCTCCGTCGGAGAAACATTCCCCGGATAAAAGCGAACCGACAGGGTCAATCCGTTAATGGCGTCAACTATTGCCGCTCTTGTATAGCCTGTTGAGGGCTCAGGGCTAGGAGTCGGGGCAGGACTGGAGCTGGGTTCGGGGAGCTCTCCCGACTGACTGCTCAGAAGCACCATATCTATCTTCTGTCCGATAACGCTCAGAAGAGAGATACCTCCCCTGCCCTCGGTAAAGCCGAGACCCTCTGCCACTGGCCTGTATTCCACAGTCTCGTCAATATCTGTGATGATGCCGTCGGCCGGAGCGCGGAGATATCCGTCATATGCCGCCTCAAACAGCTCCTCAACAGTCTCCTCGTACTCACGGCGAATGTCCAGAAGCCGATCATATTCGCCGCTGTAACCCGTGTCGGTGTAGCTGATAACGGTCTGCCCTGTGGCGATCAGGTCTTCTTTCTCCACAAACACTGTCTCAACAGTGCCGGTAAAGCCGGTCACATACTCGGGCACATGGATATACAGCTCGCCCTCGCCCAGATAAACGCCGCTCTCATCGGTAACGGTGACCTTCTCGCCGATCCGTGTGCCGTCATCGGAGCAGATAACGGTCATAATGCCGTTATCAAGCTTCGATACCGTGGCCTCAAGCACCGTACCGTCATCCCGGACTATCTTTTCCATATCGCCTATGGACTGGTTGCCGTTGGAGGGCAGATCGCAGGCCATGTATCCGTCAAGGGACAGCACTACAAGGGAGCCGTGCTTATACATTACATCCCGCACACTGTCTCCGGCCCCGGCGTATATCTCCTTGACCCTGCAGCTGCAGTTGGCAAATCTGGAGCTCGTGATACTGTCGTCTGCCGCCTGGGTGATGTCTTCATCCAGCTTTTCTATGGCGTCCTGCAGGTCTGCAATAGCCTTCATGACCGAGGCTTTATCAACTCTGGCGATCTTTTCGCCTTTTTCGACCCGTTCTCCGGTACGGACGGCGTAGCTTGTGACCTCAACGGTGTCCGGCAGCTCAACGGTCTCATATTCCTCGTCTTCGAGAGTACCGCTTCCGTAGAACAGAGAGGAAACATCGCCCTTTACGGCCTTCGCGGAGATCACCTGTTCATCGGCCATCATGCTGACCCCGGCGGCACGGCTGCTGTTTGTCAGGACAAGGATGCCTGCTGTCATTGCCGCGATCACCAGGAGCGCAATGATCGCCTTCAGATTGGTCTTCAGAAATGATAATACTTTGTTCACGGTATCACCTCTTATCAGCCGCCGTAGTGGAGCGCATCAATGGGCAGCATCTTGGCGGCCTTGTTGGCAGGGTACAGGCCGAAGACTATGCCGATAAAGAAGCAGAACACCACGGAAATGATAACAACATTGATCTCCATGCTGAAGACTATGGACAGAGAGGACACAACAACGCTGATGGCTCTCAGTGTGGCCCAGGACAGGAAAATACCGATAAGGCAGCCCATCATGCACAGCACCACGGCCTCAAGCAGAAACTGCTGAAGAATGACGCCGCGGGTGGCGCCGATAGCCTTGCGGATACCGATCTCACGGGTACGCTCGGTGACAGTTACCAGCATTATATTCATAATGCCGATACCGCCGACTATCAGAGAGATGGCCGCGATGCCGCCCAACAGGATCGCAAGAATATCGGTGACACTGCTCATGGCATCCTCAAGAGCATCAGAGGAGTTCATCTCGAAGGCATCCTCGTCCTGATCGAAGCGCTCCATCAGAGTGAGTGTCATATAGTCCTCCGCCATATCCATGGTACTGCCCTCGGCAGGAGCCATACAGAAGGTGTCCACATCATAGGACACGGTGGTACTAAGACGCATGAGAGATGTATAGGGAATATATGCGGAGCTTTTGCTCCTGAACATGGAGGCGAGAGAGCCCTCGTCGCTCTCCAGAACACCGACTACGGTGTATTTTGTGCCGTCAAGGGAGATCTGCTCCCCCAGACAGTCGGTATAGCCCACCAGAGACTCGGCCGCTCCTGAGGAGAGGACGCACACATAGCTGTTGTTCTCCACATCGGCCGTCTTCAGAAACCGGCCCAGCTCCACCTTCAGACCGTTTATATCGGCGTAGCCGGGGGTGGTGCCGTACACCGTGACAGAGTCGGTAGCGGAGCCGTATTTCCCGGTGACGGAGGTGGTACCGTAGGGAGCGACAAGACCTACCGGGCCCTTGTTCTGCCACTCATTCAGAGTCTCCATTGTGATGGGGTTACACTTGTCGTCCTCCACCGTGACCGTCAGCATGGTGCTGCCCAGGCTTGAAATGGTGTCGGTAACTGTGCTGGTCGCGCCGTTGACAAGGCTTACAAGAATGACAAGAGCCATAACGCCGATGATGATGCCCAGCATGGTAAGGAACGCCCTCAGCTTATTTCCGGCGATGGATTTGAGGGCCATCTTGAATGACTGAGAAAACTGACTCATTCCTTCACCTCCGTTACCCTGCCGTCCAGAATATGGATCCTGCGCTCTGCCTGATTGGCGACGCTGTCATCGTGGGTGATGAGAACGATGGTATTGCCCGCCTCATGGAGCTCATGGAATATATCCATGATGTCCTGACTGGTGTGGGAATCCAGATTTCCCGTGGGCTCGTCGGCCAGTATCAGAGAGGGCCTTGTGGCGATGGCTCTGGCGATGGCCACCCGCTGCTGCTGTCCGCCGGAAAGCTCGGTGGGCATATGATGGGAGCGGTTTAAAAGCTGTACCCGCTCAAGAGCCTCATGGACCCGCTCTGTGCGCTCTGCCTTTTTCATCCCCTGATAGATAAGGGGCAGCTCCACATTTTCCTCGGCTGTAAGCTTTGAAATAAGATTGAACGACTGAAACACAAAGCCGATCTTCCGGTTGCGGATGCGGGCAAGATCGTTCTCGGTATAATTCTCAATGGGGATATTATCCAGCAGATATGTCCCGCTGTCAGCCACATCAAGGCAGCCGATTATGTTCATAAGTGTGGATTTGCCGGAGCCTGAGGGACCGATAATACTGACAAATTCACCCGGGTACACATGAAGGGAGGCGTGGTTCAGAGCCCATACCTCCTCAGAACCCATGGTGTACACCTTGCAGATGTCTTTAAGGTCTATCATAGCTTCACCTCATTACCCTCTGCCGGGCATTCCGCCGGGAGCGCCGGAGGGCATTCCGCCGGGAGCACCGGAGGGCATTTCGCCGCCGGGAGCACCGGAGGGCATCTCGCCGCCGAAGTCTCTCTCCGGCATATTGCCGCCCCGGTATCCGCCGAAGCGGAACATATTATTATCCTTAGGCTCATAATACACGGTGTCGCCTTCTTTAAGACCGGATGTGATCTCCGCGTAGCTGCCGTTATTCATGCCGGCAGTGACCTCGACCATGCCGGTATATTCTCCCGTCTCGGTATTGTATCCCGTATAGACATAGGACTTGGAGCTGGTCTGATGGAGCGCGTCTGAGGGGATTATCAGCGCGTTGTCGATGCCCTCGATACGGATGATGACCTTTGCGGTCATGCCTGAGAGCATATTCTCCTCCTTGGGCAGAGTGATAACGGTATTGTAATAGGTGACGCCGCTGGAGGCGGTACCGGCAGTCTCAAGCTTTGTGACAGTGCCGTAATAGGTATCATCACCCAGAGAGCTGACGGTGATCTCGGCCTCCTGACCCACGGACAGGGAGAGAACATCCGTCTCGTCAACGCTGAGGGAGACGGTCATTGACACATCGGGGCAGATGGACATGACCACCTGAGTGCCCTCGACAGTCTCGGGCTCGCCTGTTGTGGCGGTGACGGAGCTGACAGAGCCGGAGGATCTGGCATACAGTGCGCCCTCCTTATAGATGGCCACAAGATCGTTGAGCTGCTCCTCCGTTTCATTGCGCTCCCTGAGAATGGCGTCATAGTTTGCGGAATACGCGGTATCGGACAGGTATATGAGCTGAGCGCCGGAGCTGACGGCGGTATTTTCCTTGTAGTAGCAGGCGGAGACCGTGCCTGCTACCCCGGTGATGTTCAGAGGCTTATGGATATACAGCTCGCCCTCTCCAAGGATCTTTCCTGATGAGGAGCTGACCTTCACCCGCTCTCCAAGCCCCGGGCCGTCGTCGTCGATGGTGACGATGGCATTCTCTCCGTCTATTTCATGTACTTCTCCCTCGGATACACTGCCGTCCTCACGGGTGACAGAGACCGCTTCGCCCAGTTCGGTTTCCTTCAGAGGGATAGTGACCGCCATTTTGCCGTCAATAGAGAGCACCATCAGAGCGCCGTTTTCATACATTACCCTTGAAACATCGTCGCCGTACCCGCAGTACACGGCCTTAACTCTGCCGGATACGGGAGCTGTCACATATTTTCCCGCTGTGCCGGAAACAGCGTCGGCGATCTCATCGTCGTACTCGTCCAGCTGATCCTGCAGAGTCTTCATTGCGGTGAGCACAGTGGTCATATCGACCGTGGCCAGAAGATCGCCCTCTTTTATTTTATCCCCGGCGGATACGGCGATCTCCGTAAACTCTACCGATGCGGGAAGCTCGATATCGTCCACATCCTCGTCGGCAAGGCGGCCTGAGCCGGAAACGGTGGTGCTTATGCTGCCCACCTCGACCTTTGCGGACTCAATATCGCCGCCGGCTTCGGCAGCGAATTTCCGGGATACCTGACGCCGGAGCATGAGAACGGCGGCAACCAGAATGAGCGTTATGATCGCAACGATTATAAGGATCTTCACCGCTTTGCTTTTTGGCTTGGAATGGTTCATATTGAAAAACTCCTTTTTCCGAAGTGTTCGATACTAATGATAACATACTTTTCTGTAAATAGCCTTAATAATCAGTGAACAAATACTAAATAATTTAATACGGAGACGATTACATCATCTCCGTATCAAAAATATCAGATCATGCCAGGTTAAGCTTCTTCTTCATGAGGACAGCGGTGGGAATATAGTATATTGCGCCCAGTATGAGCATATATAACACTCCTGCCCAAATGAGGCCGTGAGATGCGGCAATGAATGACTCTATGGTTTCATCAATAGCAAAGAGGTCAAAATACACATCACTTATTATATCGGATTTTAAGACATTGACAGCCGCTGTGATCTGGAGCGCATCTATGACAGCGCCGATGACAAAGTAGAATACCACGCTCAGAAGTATCTTGTGATCACTGAAGGAGCAGCCGGCGGAAATTGCCAGATAGAAGCGCAGGCAGGACACGAAGGACACAAGAGTCGCCGCCAGCAATGCCTCAAAAGCGTACAGGACGATATTTCCGGCCCCGATGTACTCCGCAATATCGTTGATAACATCAAACAAGCTGTTAAACAAGCCAATGTCAGTGTTCGAGCCCGAAAGGGTCAGCAGCGCCAGAATACAGATGATGCAGTCGGCCGCGAACCAAACGGTGGATACGACGAGCTTGGCAAAAATGTGTGCTTCGGGGGACACGGGCAGGGTCATTGAAATATAGCCCTCATCTGTGAACAGACTTTTGTAAAATCTCTGGATCATCAGCACGAAGGCCGCAATGCACACGGCAAACATCAAGGCCGCCGTCGCAACTATCAGAAGAGTGCTCACGGAGCGGACAAATCTTGCGTTCACATTTCTCGTTATAAGCTCCATGATGGGGCCGGCCAGAAGGCTGATTGCCGCCAGCGCCGCCAGCATGGGCAGCATGACACGCCCGGTGGCTCTGAATTCATGCTTTATCAGTTTTCCCAACATCTGAATACCTCCCTGAAAACGCCGTCAACACTCTTGCCGTACTGCTCACGAATGTCATCAACAGGAGAATGGAGCTTTATACTGCCCTTGTCGATGAAGATAACATCGTCCAGCGCGTTTTCCACATCGCTTATTAGGTGGGTGGAGATGATAACGGTGGAGTCCTCGTCATAATTCTTTATTATTGTGTTTATAATGTAGTCTCTTGTAGCCGGGTCAACGCCTCCGATAGGCTCGTCCAGCAGGTAGAGCCTTGCCCTGCGGCTCATGACCATTATGAGCTGTATCTTCTCACGGGTTCCCTTGGACATCTGTCCTATGCGCAGCTTCTCCGGCATATTCAGCTGGGCGATCATCTGCTCGGCTTTTTCCCGCTGAAAATCGGTGTAGAAGTCGGCGTAAAAATCCATGAGCTGCTTTCCGGTCATCCATTCGGGAAGACAGATGCGGTCGGGCAGATAGCTCACCAGACTCTTTGAGCCCTTGCCCGGCTTCTCGCCGCAGACAAGTATCTCTCCGTCTGTGGGAGTCAGCAGTCCGTTCGCCAGCTTGATAAGAGTGGTCTTGCCGCT
>JAZUJF010000181.1:0-26771 GCA_045642585.1 Candidatus Limivicinus sp. | reverse complement strand
AACATTTTCTGTGATGGTCCATGTTCTTTTGCCCCGAAGCTTGCCTGTGCTGCTGGTGATCGGATAGACATCTTCATTGACATAGATCCCAAGCTTTTCAAGCTCCTCCTGACTGAGAGGTATCAGCTTATCCTCGTCCTCCTCGTCCTCCTCATCCTCGTCCTCGGGAAATTTCGGCTCCTCGGGCTGCTCATCCTCGGGAGGATCCACATCCTCGGGGAAGCCGAGCGCGGTCAGTGCCGCATCCGACTCGAACTTATCTTCGGGCTCTTCCTCAATGCTTTCTTTCGCTTCCTCCGGTGCCGGAGTCGGCTCCTCCGCCTTCTCCTGTTCCGACTCCTCCGGCTGCGGCTCCTCCGGCTGCGGGTTCACCTCGGACGGGAGCGACTCCTCGAGCGTCTCGACGCTCTCTGTCCCGAGCTCCTCCGCCATGCCCGCCACCGGGAGCAGATTCAACAGCATGACCGCTGTCAAAACTATGCTCAACAGTTTCTTTCTCATATTCCTACCTCCGTTTGTCAGTATTGGATACATTATCTAAGCATTTGCTTCATTATACACCGGCAATAATCGATATTCAATAAAGATTTATTAAGATTAAGCGAAAGTCTTGCAACAGTACCGGAAAAGCAAAAGAGAAATTCGCTTTAAAATATATTAAAACGAATTTCTCAATTATTAAAACGAATAATGCAGGTTAATTATCGTGTAAAACATGCTTATACATTTTCTCAACTGATTCTGACATATTTGAGAATTACATATACAAATTATATATTAATACTCTTTATTACGCAATGCTTATTCGCCATAGAGCAAAATATATTCTTGTTAATGGTGACGGTACTATTTTACACTGTTGTTGAATGGAGTATACACAAAGAGGCTTCTAAAGCCGGGCTTCCCGGATGCCCGATTCCATGATCTGCGTCATACCTATGCCGTGGCCTCAATTCGATGCGGAGACGATATAAAAACTGTCCAGGAAAACCTCGGGGCATGCTACCGCAGCCTTCACCTTGGATGTGTACAGTCATGTCACAGAGCGTATGAAAAAAGAAAGTGCCAACCGCATGGAAGCCTTCTAATATACATACACAAAAAACCTGCAGCCCTCACGAACTGCAGGTTGTGGTGGACGATACAAGACTCGAACTCAAGATATCATGTGTTAACCAGTGATAAAGTGCACATAATTGTGTCATTTAGTACACTTTTCAGAACTTTTCAATGGTACTTAATGTTGCCTATTACCGTGTAGAATTAAGCTCTAAAGGATGAAAATAAGTAAGAAAATCGGCTTCGACAGAATGCGTCAGTGCGAAAAAGTATAATATGTTGGATTTGGAAATACAATATAAGCGGAATAGGTACCATCAGCGTGGCTAGATGATATGCTTAAACGTATGCCAAGTTAGGCCGTCACCTTGGTAGTGCAAAACGGCCAATCGGGTCAGGACCGATATGGTATCTATTCTGTTCTTGAAGGTAATGATTGTTTTCTTTGAACTAAAATATCTGTTTTACTTTTACGAAAATATTTGTCCGTGATACATTTTTGTTCGTTCTTTGTAAGCTTATTTGAATAAACTAACATATGACGAAGACAAATCATACAGATATTAAAGGATACAGAGAACTGCTGTGTCCTTTTTTCTTTTCACCGTGCTTTTTCAAGCGCGGTTTTTTTATACCCATTTATAAGGAGGCTTCTTTATGATCCATATCCGTTCGCCCACTCCCACATTTTTTCATCCGCAGGCACTCTGCCAACAACTACGAAAAAAGGAGAAGAAAATGAAAAATAAACTGCGGCGTATTGCTGCGGCGGCACTCCTGTGCCTGTCGGCAGTCTCGGTTTTCACTGGCGCAGCCTGCGCGGACACAAGCCGTCAGGTGGATGTGACCTATGAGGTTACAGATGACATGATAGCGGCACCGACTCCCACAGCAGCTGCACGGCCAAGACCAACTTCAGCACCAAAGCCAACAGCAACGCCAACCCCTTCCGCGCCTCCTAAAACCGGCGATGAATTCAATATGGTTCTTTACTGCCTGATTGCCGCCGGAAGTCTTATCGGCGGTGCGACTGTATTCTGGTATTTCAGGAGAAAACGAAAGGAAAGCGAACGGCCATGAAAGATAACGTAGTCAAATGGGGCATCATCATTCTGACATTGCTGTTCATGGCTGCAATCGTGCTGTTCCTCATAAAGCCTATTGATCAGATCGAAGAATCTGTAGGAATGGGGCTGTCAATAGACCCGTATGCAGGAACATACGAACCGGCAATACAGAGCACGGAAGCTGAAAGCACCGGAGGTATCGCCATTCCCGGATGGGACACCATCCGCCTTGAAGCTGACAGGGAAGAAGTCAGCGCAAACCTTCTCAATCCGTCAGACAACGAAGGCAGATACAATCTGACCTTCACCATCACCATCGACGGTGAGGACGAGCCTATAACCGTAACCGGTCTTATTCCCCCCGGAAAGAGCGCACTGCAGCTTACTTTGTCCAAAGCGCTCCCTGCCGGAACATACAACGCAACTGTCCTTATTCAGCCGTACCGCATAAGCGACGGCTCAGCCGCTAATAACGCGGAGATCAAAACTACGCTTGTCGTAGAATAATTCATTATTTAAGGAGTTTATATCCATGAAGAAAATCGCATCAATTATTCTTGCCCTTACTCTTGCCCTGTCCCTTTCCGTATCCGCATTTGCTGCCACTCCGCCCTCTCAGGACATGGAGCTGGAGTATACTGTTGATCCCAGCTATGTAGTTCTCATTCCTGACGGAGGCAACGATCTTGTAGTTGATCCCAATACCGGATCCGGTGAAATGGATATCGGCATCAAAGAGAAGTCTCTTATTCCCGGCGACAAGTCTATCCAGATGTCTGTAAATGCCGGTAAGAACTATGACAACACCGGAAAAAGCTATCAGATGAAAAACACCACCGGCGGTCAGCTTCTCGCATATACTCTGAAATACAAGGGAGAAGTAAAAAACCCCAACAACTCCTCCGGCACTGTTGTCCTCGAAACCGTCAGCGCAGATGACGCATACAGCGGCTTCAGAGGCAAAATCGGAGTTGCTGTCGGCACTGCAAAAACTGCAGGTACCTATACTGATACTCTTACATTCTCTTTTGCAATCGTAGCCGCCGCATAATATTCCCCATATTATTCAAAGTGCCCGTCGATTTATCGGCGGGCACTCTTATAACTTCAAGAGGGAGGAAAAAATGAAAACAAGGACGAAAAACGATATGGCAAAGCGCGTCATGGCAGCATTCCTCATAATGACTCTTTTTGCAGCTGTCCTGCCGCTCAGTGCCCATGCCGCTGTTAATCAGACATTGCTTTCTCAAGTGTACTCTGAAAGCTATAGCGGTGTTCACTCAACTCCCAGCGATATGAGCGGCAATACCGAAATTCATTACTATCCTAACGGCGGCTCGCTGAACTCAAGCTGCTCTTATTTAACCTCAGCACAGAAATCCGAGTACAGTGCCAATGGCTACATGACCCTCAGGCAGCTGTGCGACCCATTCGGCTCATTCATCATAGGCGAATTTGTAGACGATGTGTTCCTAAAGGGATTCGGAACGCGATATCCGTACATTCGTTCCGGATATAACTTCAAGGGCTGGAGCTTTGACCCCGCCGGCAATGTAATGGTGACCTCATCTTCTCCCAGTTACACCGTTGAGTACAGGTCAGCCGGAACCTGGAGCGGTGCAGAATATGCTGTGGGTACTCCAGTCCTGATTAACCGCAGTACATATCAGGGCGTGAACTTCGGAGATCAGTCAGAACAGACCGCATCAGCAATTGTCAAAAAGTATCTGCCCATAATGGTGGAAAACTTCAATGGCAGCGGCAACTTCCGTATCTGGGCTTATGACACCGACATAAAGGCTTCACGCACAATTAATCTCTATGCCCAGTGGGAACAGACAACTACTCCCTGTACCACCAGTATCGTACTGAACTATCCTCTCCCTGGGGAGACCTTTGGTACAGGATACCTTGGAAATAAGGGTACAGGCTCGGAGATGGAGGCCAAAGTAAGCACAGACGGACATGCTCTGAGTACAAATCTCTGGTCCGGTATTCCTGCAAACGGCAAGATCATTTCATCCACGGATATAGTGCAGACAGATGTGATGTACTACACAACCATATCCGCATGGCCGAAGAGCGGTTATTCCTGGGGCAGCAGCAGTACATATGTGGAAGTAAAATGTAAGCCTTATCCCGGTGCAGCGGCACATACTGACGGCTGGGATACTGACTTCACATCTTATGACGGCAAGTATCACACGCTGGATATGTTCATGTTCAACTCCATCAACTACAGCCTTGACGGTGGTACGATCTCATCTGAGTCGGGAACATATCCCACATACATCCTGTATTACGGTGCGACAATGCAGCTGAGTGCATTGCCTCATGCAGTAAAGGCCGGATATAAGTTCCTGGGCTGGGAGGACAGCAGCGGAACACTCATAAACCCTGACACGACCACGAAGACGCTGACGACTGAAGGCGGAGAAACACCGTACTGCTTCACCGCCAAGTGGGAGAAGATACCAACTTCGACGATAACCTTCTATGCCAATGACGGCAGCGGAAGAACCGCAGCCCAGACTGTGAACAGTTATGTGGCAACAGCCCTTTCAGCTAACACCTTCACACGCCGCGGATATACCTTTACCAAGTGGTCCACTTCACCTGACGGCAGCGGCACAGGCTATGCAGACAGAGCATCTATAACTGCATCCAACGACCTCAGCCTCTACGCTCAGTGGGCACCGGCTCCCGACTACACCGTTATCATCCCAGACGGAGCGAACATAAGCATAGATAAGGATACCGGAGTCGGCACAGGTGAAATAGGCATAGCGGCCGGATCTGTCATTCCTGAAGATAAAACCCTGCGAATAAGCCTTAATGCGGGTCAGCATTACAGCGACTCTGCAAAGACATATCAGATGCAGAACACCACTGGAGGCCAGCTTCTCGGCTATCAGGTAAGCTATAAGGGTCACAGTGTGAACCCCAACAGTTCAAATGCCAAAGCACTCCTTGAGACAGTTGATGCAGATGCAGTTTATTCCGGCTTTACCGGAAATATCGCTGTGCAGGTGGGACTGCCGAAAACAGCCGGACTATACAAAGATGTGCTGACATTCTCATTCTCTGTATCGTAAGGAGCTGAGCTTATGGCAGACATCATAGCAATTGCAAATCAGAAGGGCGGCGTAGGCAAGACCACCACTTGCGCAAATCTCGGCATAGGTCTTGCGAGAGCCGGGAAGAAGGTTCTCCTTGTTGATGCAGATCCCCAGGGCTCTCTCACATTGGCACTGGGAAATCCTGTGCCGGACAAGATTCCCACAACTCTCAGCACTGTCATGGGAAAAGTAATCAGCGATGAACCCATAGCACCGGGAGAAGGGCTTCTGCACCATGCCGAGGGAGTTGATCTTATGCCGGCAAACATAGAGCTGTCGGCACTGGAAGTATCTCTTATCAATACTATGTCCCGGGAAAAGATTCTGAAGCAGTATCTGGACACCGTCAAATCCGGCTATGACTACATTCTTCTGGATTGTATGCCGTCCTTGGGCATACTCACCATCAATGCCTTTGCCGCTGCGGACAATGTAATTATTCCCGTTCAGGCTCAGTATCTTCCTGCCAAGGGTCTGGAACAGCTTCTCCAGACTATCTCAAAGGTCAGAAAGCAGATCAACCCCAAACTGAAAATTGACGGCATCCTTATGACCATGGTTGATTCAAGAACGAACTATGCTAAGGAAATCTGCACGCTTCTCCGTGACAGCTATGGCAGCAGGATCAAGGTCTTTGACACGGCAATACCGCTGTCCGTCCGTGCCGCAGAAACCAGCGCCGAGGGTAAGAGCATATATGCCCATGACCCCAATGGCAAAGCCTCGGCGGCGTACCTTGACCTGATGAAGGAGGTGTTGAACATTGAAAAGCAGCGCCAGGAACATAAGTCTGACATCTCTCGATGATCTTTTCAGTACAGAGGAAAGCAGAGCAGAGGATGCAAAAGAGCGCGTGACGGAGATTCCGCTGGATTTGCTCCATGAGTTTCCAAACCACCCCTTCAAGGTCAGAGACGATGAGGCCATGAGGGACACTGCAGAAAGTGTTGAGAAATACGGCGTGCTTGTGCCGGCTATCGTAAGGCCGCGTGAAGACGGAGAATACGAGATCATTTCCGGCCACCGCAGACACAGAGCGTCATTGCTTGCTGGCAGGGATACTATGCCCTGCATTATCCGAAATCTGGACGATGATGCCGCAACTATAATCATGGTGGACAGCAATCTTCAGCGCGAAGAAATCCTTCCAACCGAAAGAGCGGCGGCCTATAAGATGAAGCTGAATGCCATAAAACATCAGGGAGAACGCCGGGATTTAACTTCGCCGCAATTTGCGGCGAAGTTAAGAACAGATGACTTAATCGCAGAAAAAGAGGGCATAAGCGGTGACACAGTACGCAGGTATATTCGCCTTACAGAGCTTGTCCCGGAGCTTGCGCAGATGGTGGACGACAAGAAGATCGGCCTGACCCCGGCAGTGGAAATCTCAAATCTGACTAAGGAGGAGCAGATGCTTCTGCTGGATACGATCGAGAGCGAGGACTGTACCCCGTCCCTTTCTCAGGCTCAACGTATGAAAAAGCTCAGTCAGGAGGGAAAGCTGGATGAGGACTCCATGCTGAAGGTCATGTCCGAACAGAAAAAGCCTCCGCAGAACACTGTAACTCTGTCGAACGACAAGCTCAGCCGCTTCTTTCCAAAGTCATATACCCCGCAGAAGATGGAGGAGATAATCCTCAAGCTCCTGGAAAACTGGGCAAAACGGCGCAGCATGGAAAAAGGAAGGTGAGTTTACGGCAATATTCAGAATTGAGAAAACAAAGGACTACACTGTTATGTCCAACCACCACCTGAAAGATACGCAGCTCTCATTGAAGGCTGTAGGCCTTCTCTCAAAAATGCTGTCTCTCAGCGATGACTGGAACTACACCACGCGAGGGCTGGCGGCCATATGCCGTGAGGGTGTGGATGCAATATCCGCAGGGCTGAAGGAGCTGGAAAAAGCCGGGTATCTTGAGCGCAGACGGGTCAGAGATGACCTGGGTCACATCATAGATACCGAATATGTGATCTATGAAACTCCGAAAGCTCCCCAGCCGGATACAGCCCAGCCATATACGGAAAACCCGGATATGGGTATGCCGCATACGGAAAATCCTGCACAATCAAGTACTAATAAATCAATTACTCAAAAATCAAATACTCATTTATCAAGTACTCATTCTATTCATTCCCCCGCAGGAAACGAACGGAAGGAACGATGCTGCAGTCAGGAAGAGTATGACGATTACAGAGAGACGATAAGGGAGAACATCGAATATAATGCTCTCCTTTATTCTCATCCTGCCGATGCAGACAGAATCGACGAGCTTATAGAGCTGATCGTCGAAACGGTGTGCTCGGGCAGAGCATACATCCGTATTGCCGGTCAGGATATGCCTCTGTCGGTTGTTCGTTCCAGATTCCTGAAGCTGAACAGCGAGCATATTGATTTCGTACTCACCTGCATGGATGAGAACACCACGAGGGTCATCAACATGAAGCAGTATCTCCTCACTTCGCTGTACAACGCTCCTGCCACAATGGGTAACTACTTCACCTCCAGAGTCAATCATGATTGTGCCAAGTGAACAATTCGGAGGTGACGCAGTATTCAGGAAGAAATTGAAAACCGGACGGTCAATCTGATGATAAGCACCGCCAAGCTGACTGAACGCGTGCTTCAGGATGCTGTTCAGAAGTATATTGCCTACGAGAAAGAGTCAAAGCATTCCAAAGCTAAGGATGTCACTCCGCATGGCAGGCAGACGGTAAAGCAGCTTATTTCCCAGGGACAGGGTGCATCGAATATTGAGGCATCAGATCTGCGCCTCGCCGCCTTTGACCGGGTCGCAAGAAAGTACGGAATCGACTATGCCGTAAAGAAAGGCGGAAGCCAGCACCTCATATTCTTCAAAGCAAAAGATGCAGACGCGCTGAATGCGGCCTTCAAGGAATACTCGGCAGCAGAGATTCAGCGCGGCAGACGGCGTGAATCGGTAATCGGAAAGCTCAGACAGTTTACTCAGCTTATTAAGCGTGCAGAGCGTGATCCAGTCAAGAACAAAAACAGGGAGAAATCGTTATGAAGGAAAAAATCATTTCGATTCTGCCTTATATGTTCTTTGCCCTTCTCGGCACTAAGATCGGCCAGAGCTTTCGCCTTGCTGTTCAGAACGGTGCGGAAGGCCTTAAAGAAGCCTCTGCATCGCTGCTCCCAAGCTTTCATCCGGCAGATATTGCTGTCGGTATCCTGTTTTCTGGAATCGTCTGGCTCATCGTGTATGAAAAGGGACGAAACGCAAAAAAGTTCCGAAAGGGCTTTGAGTATGGCTCTGCCCGATGGGGAAACCGCCGGGACATAGCTCCATACATTGACCCTGACCCGGAAAACAACATTATTCTCACCCAAAGCGAATCCCTAACGATGAACGCAAGACCCTCAGATCCCAAGACAGCCCGGAATAAGAATGTCCTTGTCATAGGCGGTTCCGGCTCGGGCAAAACGAGATTTTTTGTGAAGCCGAATCTCCTGCAGTGTGCGTCAAAGAAATACCCGGTGTCCTTCGTTGTCACTGACCCGAAAGGAACACTTGTTGTGGAATGCGGCACGATGCTGCAGAAGATGGGCTATGAAATCAAGATCCTCAACACCATCAACTTCGGCAAGTCAATGCACTACAACCCCTTTGCCTATATACACAGCGAAAAGGACATCGTCAAGCTTGTCACAGCTCTTATCACCAACACCAAGGGCGAGGGAAAGGCCGGGGATGAGTTCTGGACGAAGGCTGAAATGCTCCTCTACACCGCCCTTATCGGGTATCTCCACTACGAGGCCCCCACGGAGGAACAGAATTTCGATACACTGGTATCCATGATCAATTCCATGGAGGTCAGGGAGGATGATGAGGACTTTATTAACCCGGTGGATATGCTGTTTCAGGAGCTTGAGGAAAAGAAGCCGGATCACTTTGCAGTCAGGCAGTACAAGAAATACAAGCTTGCCGCCGGAAAGACTGCAAAGAGCATCCTTATCTCCTGCGGTGCACGCCTTGCGCCGTTTGACATATATGAGCTTCGTGAAATGATGGCCTATGATGAGCTGGAGCTTGATACTCTGGGCGACAGGAAAACAGCCCTGTTCATCATTATGTCCGATACAGACGACACCTTCAATTTCATCATTTCAATGTGCTATACACAGCTGTTCAACCTTCTGTGTGAGAAAGCGGATGATGTTTACGGCGGCAGGCTTCCTGTGCATGTGCGCTGCATCATAGATGAAGCGGCAAATATAGGTCAGATCCCCCGCCTTGAAAAGCTGATGGCAACGATACGCTCCCGTGAGATATCCGCCTGCCTTATCTGGCAGACAAGATCCCAGATCAAGGCTCTGTATAAGGACAACGCAGACACCATCATAGGCAATATGGATTCTCAGCTGTTTCTCGGCGGATCTGAGCCCACTACTCTGAAGGAACTCAGCGCAGTTCTGGGCAAGGAAACCATAGACAGCTTCAACACCGGAGAGAACCGGGGGCGTGAGATTTCACATTCACTCAACTACACAAAGCTGGGCAAGGAGCTTATGAGTCAGGATGAGCTGGCTGTCATGGACGGCGGCAAATGCATTCTCCAGCTGAGAGGCGTGAGGCCGTTTATTTCTGAGAAATACGACCTGACAAAGCATCCCAGGTATAAATATCTGTCCGACAGCGGCAAGGCAAATGAGTTCAATGTTGAGAAGTATCTGTCAACACGGCTGAAGCTCAGACAGAACGACATGTATTCTGTCTATGAGATCGTGCCGGAAAACAAATGAAGGCCGATTACAACAGACTAAAAAAGGAGAGCCGCAGATGTGTCCAAGGCCTGACATCACTGCGGCGGAAGCGAATGGAATTTTTCAGTTCAGCAATTGAAGTACTGCAGACCATGGTAACAGGAATCGGCGCCGGCCTCGGTGTCTGGGGCCTCATAAATCTTCTTGAGGGCTACGGCAACGACAACCCCGGTGCAAAATCTCAGGGCATAAAACAGCTTATGGCAGGCGGCGGTATTGTGCTGATCGGCATGACTCTTGTACCTCTGCTTTCCGGAGTATTTGGATAAGCTGCGGCACTCTGATAGGCTGAGTGCCGGAAAGGATAAAACAAGCCTATGGAAATGATAAAACGGACAATCAATGAATGGCTGAAGGAGCTGCTGGTAAACGGTATTATTTCAAATCTCTCCGGTATGTTCGACAGCGTAAATCAGCGTGTGGGCGAGGTCGCGGGGCAGGTAGGTGAAACTCCGCAGGCATGGAACGGCGAGATATTCAGCATGGTTAAGTCTCTGTCGGAGAATGTTATCCTGCCCATTGCCGGAGTGATTCTGGCAATCGTTATGACACTGGAGCTGATACAGCTCCTTGCGGACAGGAACAACATGAACGATGTGGACGGCTGGATGTTCTTCAAATGGTTTTTCAAAACCGCATGTGCTGTGATCATTGTCAGCAATACATGGAATATCGTCATGGGTGTGTTTGATATGGCTCAGAGCATTGCTGCGAATGCCGCAGGTGTTGTCTCCGGTGATGCCGCAATAGATGTTGGTGCTGTCACTGAAACCATGGAAGAATCCCTTATGGAGCTGGAGATCGGAGAGCTTATCGGTCTCTGGCTCCAAAGCTTCTTTGTCGGAATAACCATGTGGGCAATGTCCATCTGCATCTTTATCGTGGTTTACGGGCGAATGCTGGAGATATATCTCGTCACCTCCCTGTCGCCCATACCGATGGCCGCAATGCTTAGCAGAGATTGGGGCAGCATAGGCCAGAACTATCTGAGGTCGCTGTTTGCGCTGGCCTTTCAGGCATTTCTCATTATTGTCTGCGTCGGCATTTACTCAGTTCTGGTGGAGAGAATCTCATTGAGTGAGGATATGAGCACATCAATCTGGACCTGCATGGGATATACGGTCCTGCTGTGCTTCTCTTTGTTCAAAACCGGGTCTCTCTCAAAGAGCATATTCAATGCACATTAATTTTTGGAAAGGAAAAAAGCCAATGAATGATAAGGAAATCAAGGAAGAACAGGTCAGCGAAGAACTCGCAGATGAGCTTGCAGAGCTGATCCGCTGTGTAATGGAGACCGCCTTTGATATAGGATATAAGAAAGGGCTGGACGAAGGCTGCACAGGACAATACTGCTCCGACGATTACTCTGAGGGGTATTATGACGGATACGAGAAAGGCTATGAGGAAGGCTTCCGATCAGTATCTGAGAGGTAATCTGTCATGTCGGGCAGAACTGCGATCCCAAAGGATCTGGGAAAGATAAAACCGAAGGTGGCATTCAATCTTACAAAGAGACAGCTTGTATGTCTGGGCGGAGGAGCACTGATTGGTGTTCCTCTTTTCTTTGCACTGAGGCCCTATCTCGGAAGCACCGGTGCCGCTATGACCATGATCACCGTAATGGTGCCGGCCTTCCTGTTCGGAATATATGAACGGCAGGGCCAGCCGCTGGAAAAAGTACTGAAGCAGATGATCCTTGTCTGCTTCATTCGCCCCAGGCACAGGCCGTATGAAACAGTCTGCCTGTACGATGCCTTAGAGCGTCAGAACAGGTACAGCAAGGAGGTTCGGAGAATACTAAATGGCTCAGAAGCTGACAGGAAAACAAAAAAAGCAGCTGAGGGAAGCGGAAAAAAGAGCAGGCAGAAGGGATAGAAAGCACATGTCTGCCCAGGATACCATACCCATCCGTCAGATGAGAAAAGATGGATTATGTAAACTCGATAACGGCACATACTCCAAAACAATTCAGTATGAGGATATAAACTATCAGCTCACCCACATCGATACAAAGAACGCAATATACAATGCCTGGGGAAATCTTCTCGGATCCTTTGATCCGTCTGTATGGTTTCAGCTGTCCTTTGTCAATCTGCACCGCAGGAAGAGTGAACTCGCCAATGCGTTTTTGGTTCCTGAAGTCGGAGACAGCAGCGACAGCCTGCGCCGTGAGCTGACTGAGATAGGAAGAAACGCGCTTGAAAAAGGCAGCAGCGGCATCGTATCCCGGAAGTATATTACCTTTGGAGTCAACGAGGGCAGCATGAAGGATGCGAAAGAAACCATGAAGCAGATAGAACTCAGCCTTATTGATCAGCTCAATAAGATGGGTTCAAAAGCCGAGCCTCTGGACGGCAGAGACCGGCTGGAGCTGATGCACAATATCCTTCATGCCGGCACGGAGGATCCCTTCCTGTTCAAATGGAACTGGCTGGCAGAGACCGGCCTTTCGGTCAAGGACTATGTTGCGCCCAGCTCTTTTTCATTTGACAACGGGCGCATATTCAGAATGGGAAAGTCCTACTGTGCTGTCAGCTTTATTAACATTATCTCCCCGGAGATTGATGACCGGATTCTGGCAAAGCTTCTGCAGATTGACGGAGATATGGTTGTCACCATGCACATGCGCTCCATTGATACGGTCAAGGCCCTTAAAATGGTCAAGTCAACCCTTACCGACATCAAGCGCATGAAGATGGACGAGCAGAAGAAGGCCTCCCGGGCCGGGTATGACATGGACATTATCCCCGCAGACATTGACATTTACGGCAATGATGTTCAGGGGCTTCTGCACGAGCTTCAGGAAAGCAATGAAAAGCTGTTCTACATGAACTTTCTCGTGATGAACATAGCCCCCTCGAAGGCACAGCTGAAACGTACCATATCCCGCATTGATTCTCAGATTCAGGGGGACAACAACCAGTTTGTCAGGCTGGACTTCCGGCAGGAAGAGGGGCTCATTTCATCTCTGCCGCTGGGGCTTAACCTTGTCAATGTGGACAGAACGATGCCCACTCAGGGCGCGGCGGCAATCGTCCCATTTACCACTCAGGAGCTTTTCCAGACAAGTCCCGAGTCAATCTATTACGGCATAAACCAGCTGAGCTACAACATCATCCTTGCCAACAGAAAGCTGCTGAAAACTCCCAGCGGAATAATCCTGGGCTCATCCGGCTCTGGTAAATCATTTGCGGCAAAGCGTGAGATGCTCAGTGTGTTCCTATCCAGCAGAGACCACATAATGATCTGTGATCCTGAGGCTGAATACGCACCGCTTGTACGCAGACTGGGCGGAACAATCATCCACCTGTCGCCTACATCCACAGACTACATTAACCTCATGGACATAAATCTGGACGGCGGCGAGGAAGACCCTGTCGGTCTGAAGTCAGACTTCATTCTGTCCTTCTGTGAGCTGGTCGCCGCGGGCAAGGACGGTCTGACATCAATCGAGACTACGGTAATTGACCGCTGTGTCAAGAACATATACCGCCGATTCCTTGCCGACCCCAGCCCGGAGACCATGCCCATTCTTGAGGATCTGTACAATGAGCTGAAAAAGCAGGAGGAAAAGGAAGCCCATAACATCGCAACCGCTCTTGAAATTTATGTCACAGGCTCCCTCAATGTGTTCAACCACCGCACCAGCATTGATGTGAACAACAGGCTTGTATGCTATGACATCAGAGATCTGGGCAAGCAGCTGAAAAAGCTGGGGATGCTCATTGTTCAGGAAGCTGTGTGGAACCGAGTATCGGCCAACCGCAGCGAGCATATTTCCACCTGGTATTATATTGACGAGATGCACCTTCTGCTGAAAGACTCTCAGACAAGGGCGTATACCATTGAGATATGGAAGCGTTTCAGAAAATGGGGCGGCATTCCCACCGGCATTACCCAGAACGCCAGCGATCTCATAAACGACAACGATACCGAGACCATCCTGGGCAACAGTGACTTTATCTGTATGCTCAATCTTGATGCCAAGGACAGAAAGATTCTGGGAGAGAAGTTGGGCATCTCAAATGAACAGCTTGAAAAGGTCACACACTGCGGTGAAGGTCAGGGCCTGATGTTCTTTGGAGATGTGATTATCCCGTTCATTGACCGCTTTCCCAAGGACACCGAGCTGTACAGCATCATGACTACAAAATGGAATGAGGTCAAATAAGTGGAGGCAGTCACAAGACGGCTCACTTTTGATGAGCCGGCAGAAATGCTGACAGGCCGTTATGCTCCGGAGCTTCCAAAGGCAAAGATGACACTTAAATTCAACAGCGGCGATAATGAAGACGACCAGAACTCAGCCGAAGATGCCGCCGACTATGGAATCAGAGGGGCAGGAGAGCTCACACGGTATAGGGATGACCGACGCTCACACTCTGAAACATTCCGCTCATCCAATCCGCAGTCCAGACAGCGGCAGAGAAAAGAACTCCAGCGCAGATCATCCGAGGCGCTGAGAAACGGAGAAAATCCGGCAGAGACAGTTTTCGGTCAGCTTCGCCAGCGGTTTATTAAGAAGCCAGACTCCGAGCCTCGAAAGTCCGGCTCAGTGAAGCTGCTGATTCCGGGCCTAATTTGTCTGCTCCTGCTGGGGCTTATTTCCTCAGTGTCATCATGCACGGTGATGCTTCAGGCGGTGACAGCGACGATTGCCCTCGGCACATACCCAAGCATGGATACAGAGATGCTGGCGGCTGAGGCTCGGTATCTGGATATGGAGAATGAGCTTCGGGATTATCTCCTTGAATATGAGGAAAACCTCGAGTACGACAGCTATGAGTATGAGACTGACGAAATAGGTCATGACCCATATGTCCTTATCTCAGCAATAACCGCTCTGAAGGGCGGTGCATGGAAGGCAGATGAGTTAGGAGATATTCTGCAGATGCTGTTCAGTCAGCAGTACATCCTCACCGAAACTGAGATAACCGAGCAGAAGCTTGTGTGGGATGTCCAGCTGAAAAAGAATGTGCGGGTCACCGAAACGGGGTGCAGGGTAAAGCTTGAGAATATGGATCTTGCCCGCGTCCCGTCGTTCATAATGAATGAGGAACAGCTGGCCGCATATGCAGGATATATGGCATCGCTTGGAAACGCATCGTATCTCTTCCCGGATTCCGATTACATAGGCAGATACATTACCGGTGAATATGAGGTATATGAGGTACCGCCGGAAGCACTCAAGGATAAAGAGTTTGCCGCCATGGTTAAGGAGGCGGAAAAGTATCTTGGATATCCGTATGTGTGGGGCGGCTCAAGTCCTGCAACGAGCTTTGACTGTTCAGGCTTTATCTGCTGGGTGCTTGAAAAATGCGGCTGGGATGTGGGCAGAACGACCGCACAGGGACTTTTTGAATACTGTACCCCTGTAAGCCGCTCCAACGCGCAGCCCGGAGATCTCATATTCTTCACAGGAACCTACAAGACAGCCGATGCCTGCAGTCATATAGGTCTGTATGTGGGCAACGGAATGATGCTTCACTGCGGTGATCCGATATCCTACGCCAGCATCAATCAGGACTATTGGCAGAGTCATTTTTACGCCTTCGGGCGATTACCGAAATAGGAGGTTTATATGAATCCCAGAATTCAGAAGCTCAGAGATGAGCGCACGAAGAACCGTGAGAAAATTGCACGGCTTGAAAAAAGAAATGAAGAACTGAACAAGAAGATTACGGAGCTTGAGAATCTGGACATCATAGACATGGTGCGCACGGTGAATGTGAGTCCAGAAGAACTTAATGCTCTGCTGGAGAAGATCAAGTCCGGCCCGATCAAGGAGCAGAACGATGAGTAAAATGAAACGGCTTACTGCATTGGTCATGGCTGTCATTCTCTGCATATGTCTTTCTGTTCCGGCATACGCGGAGGAAATTGAGGAAGAAACCGCTGTGCCCGCAGTCATATCCGATGTGACAGTACCTATGAGTACCGGAGATCTCCAGTTCATAGAGGTTCAGAGCCGGAACAATCACAGCTTCTACATCATAATCGACCGCAGCGGCAGGACTGAACAGGTGTACTTTCTGGATCAGGTTGATGAAAATGATCTGATATCCCTTCTCAAAGAGGAAGGCTATGAGGAGTATGCCAAATGTACCTGTGAGGATAAATGTTCCGCCGGGGATGTGAATCAGGACTGCCTTGTGTGCCGGCTGAACCTCAAAGACTGCATCGGTCAGGAGAAAGCCCCGGCAGTTCAGCCCACAGCTGCGCCGTCAGTCTCCCAGCACAGCACAGTCCTGTCGGCTGTCACCGGCATCAGCGATATGAATCTGCTTATTATGGGCGCTGTTCTCGGTCTCATTCTTCTTGCCGTACTGTACATACTTGTCGTGAGCAGTGATAAGCCGAAGAAAAAGAAGAAGAAACCCAAAGCCCCAGCGGAGGAAGAAATCGACTTTGACGATGAAGATGACGATGATGAGGACGACCCGGAGGATGAGGAGTGAGGTTCTTTACCGACAGTCCTTATGAAAAGATGATGATGGACACCCGGCGCGAAAGTGCCGAGTGCCCATCTTTTTTGTACGATTCAAGAAAACCGTGGGAGGATAAAATGGCAAAACTGGTAATTGCAGAAAAACCCTCAGTCGCGGCCTCAATAGCTGCTGTGCTTGGCGCACGCACTAAGAAAGAAGGCTGCTATGAGGGGAACGGATATATTGTCAGCTGGTGTCTCGGACATCTGGCAGAGCTTGCTCAGGCTGATTCGTATAACCCGAGATTCAAAAAATGGTCCCGTGAGGATCTTCCTATAATTCCTGATTCCTGGAAGCTCTCGGTTTCCGAAGGAAAGGAAAAACAGCTCAGGCTTCTGAAACGGCTCATGGACAGGAGCGATGTGACCGAACTTATCAATGCCTGCGATGCGGGCCGTGAAGGAGAACTGATATTCCGAAATGTGTACAGGGTTTGCGGATGCAGAAAGCCTGTATTGCGGCTGTGGCTGTCCTCGATGGAGGATGAAGCCATATGTGACGGATTCCTGAATCTGAAACCCCAGAAAGAATATGATCTTCTGTATGAGGCGGCACAGTGCCGTGCAGAGGCGGACTGGCTCGTAGGCATCAATGCATCAAGGCTGTTCTCTGTGCTGTATCACCGCAAGCTCTGCGCCGGCAGGGTAATGTCCCCGACTCTGACTATGCTGTCGGCAAGAGAGGAACAGATCAGAAGCTTTGCGCCTGAGAAGTACTGGACTCTGACAGCTGAGCCGGGTGGAGTAAAAGTAAAATCTGAGCGGTTTTCGGACAAGGGTGCGGCAGAAAAGGCCGCTGCTGAACTCAGCGGCAAGCTGGTCATACTGAAATCCTCAATCACAAAAAAACGCATGGAAAAAGCACCGCGGCTCTATGACCTGACAACTCTCCAGAGAGACGCAAACAGAATACTGGGATACACTGCCCAGCAGACTTTGGACTATGCTCAGAGCCTTTATGAGAAAAAACTGTGTACATACCCAAGAACAGATTCCCGCTGGCTGACTGACGATGTGCAGGGCAGAGTACCGGAGCTCGCTGCCGCAGCGGCGATGCTGCTGGGGGTCAAGGTGCCGGATACCGTGAATGTCTCTCAAATCTGCTGCAGCAGCAAGGTCAGCGATCACCCGGCTCTTGTCCCGACCTTGTTGGCGGAAAAGGGTCTTGCTTCCGCCTCTGCCGGTGAAAAAGAACTCCTGATGCTGATTGCCAGCCGCCTGCTGTGTGCTGTGTCCGGGCCTTTCCTGTATGATGAAACAGAGTATGTTTTTGAGTGCGGGGAGCAGAAGCTCAGCGGAAAGGCTAAACAGATTGTCAGTATCGGATGGCGTGAGTTCAGCTGCGAAGATACGGCTGACAGGTTTGCTGATATGGCTCCTATCGCAGACAGCACAGTTTTTGAGGCTGATACGGTATCTCTCAAAGAGGAAGAGACGGAGCCGCCCAAGCACTACACCGAGGATACCATTCTTGCGGCTATGGACGCTGCCGGGGCAAAGAATATGCCGGAGGACTGTGAACGCAGAGGCATCGGAACCCCGGCAACCCGGGCCGGAATTATTGAAAAGCTTATTGAATCAGGATATGCCGAGCGTCGGAGAATCGGAAGGTCTGAACTGCTTATGCCCACAGATATCGGCAGAGGCATAGTCGCAATAATGCCGGATAAGCTCAAATCTCCGCTTCTGACAGCCGAATGGGAAACACGGCTGAAAGCCATCGAACACGGCGAAGAAAGCGCAGAACAGTTTCTCAAAGACATATCTGCGATGCTGACAGAGCTTGTATCAGATTATTCTCCTCTGCAGGGAGCCGAGGTGCTGTTTCCGTCCGGGCGTGCGGTCATCGGAAAGTGTCCGCGCTGCGGCTCGAATGTCACTGAGGGCAGACAAGGCTTCTTCTGTGAGCACAATGAGTGTCGTTTCGGAATCTGGAACAACAGCCGATACTTTTCCAACAGGCATATAAATCTGAATTCTGAGCTTGTAAGAAGTCTTCTTGCCAACGGCAGAGTGCATCTGGACAAGATATATTCCATGAAGACAGGAAAGTATTATTCTGCCGATCTTGTAATGACTGACGACGGCTTTGATACTTTCTTCAGCATGGACTTTCCTGACAGCGGCAGATAGCGGAGGATCAGAAGATGGAATATGATAAGCGTGCCATGACAGAGGCGGAGGACAAATACACCTTCTCTCAGCACCCTCAGATCGCAAATCAGTGCGGACTTATAGGCTATCTCCGGGCGGATATGGACACAGACGGTAACGGCTTCTTCTCCACATGGAACGGATTCAGAGACGATCTGAAAACCGACGAATTCAAGGCTGAGCTTGACGATGTTATCAACTCTCTCCGGGAGGAGGGGGACATTCTCCACAGCCGAAATGATCTTGCCAAATACTGCCGCACCACTCCTCAGAGCAAAATGAAGGGTCAGGACGGCTATTACGGTGTGCGGGTGGATACGGACAAATACTCATACCTTCTGCGTCTCAATCCCAACAGAGGCGAGTATAACCTGTACTGTTACTGCTACACAAAGAGCTGGCTAAATGACCATATGCGCAGAGCACAGCGGGGGATAAGGTTTATTACCCCATCCTATAAGAATGTATTCAAGCTTGCAGACGGCGACAGGGTAAGGATCAAGTTCGCTGACGGAGAATACCAGGACTACACATGCAGATATGTGGACGACTATCATCTTGAGGTTGGGCATGACCTTTTCCATATCTGCGAGTTTGCCGAGCGTATGAAGCAGAGCGGAAATGAGGTTATTCCGCTTCGCGCAAATCTTCCCGATCAGTGTTACAGCACCCTGGATTCCACCGGAGAGATAATCATTATAAAGCGCGGAGAGTCCGGGTACTACAAAACAGATATTCCGACCACATCCAAAGATGAGACCACAGAGATCGTAAACCTGTACAACTCAAGGCTCGGTGTGAGCAGAATACAGGAGGCCGCAATGAAAGCAGGCTCCATGTTCGGCTTTGACACCCCGGCGGCAGACCCTGCCAGCTATAACGAGCAGGGCAAACTGAAAAACAGCAGGGAGAAATCCCGAGACGATGCACGATGAAGGGAGGCAGACAGAATGCCAAGTAAATACCGGCAGATTAACGAGCTCCAGCTTATTACCGGCAGGGAGATATGCTCCGACACAGAGCGGTATATGGCTTTCCTTCGCACCGCCGCCAACAACTACAAATATCCCTTCCGGGATCAGGTGCTCATTTACGCACAGAAACCGGAGGCTACGGCCTGCGCCGAGCTTGAGACCTGGAACAGGCTTGGCCGATGGGTAAACAAGGGCACAAAGGGCATCGCTCTCATAGGCGACAGAGATGTGCCGTATAAGCTTCGGTATGTGTTTGATGTGTCCGATACCAACAGCTTCAGCGGCAACAGCATTTTCCTGTGGAAAATGGAGCGAATATTTGAGGAGGGCGTGCGGGAAGCATTGGAAGACAGCTTCGGCGAGCTGTCCCCCTCCGGAAGCTTCCCTCAGATAATTATTGAGACCTCCGGGAATATCGTCGAAGACAACTTCACGGATTATTATAACGATCTTAAAAATGTCGTCGCCGACAGCTTCCTTGAGGAGCTGGACGATGACACTCTCTCCGCATGGTTCAAGGAGACCATGAAAAACAGCGTTGCCTTCATGGCGCTGACACGCTGCGGCTATCCAACCGACAGGTACTTCATCCCCGAGGACTTCCAGCATATCTATGACTTCAATACAACAGATACGGTCTCTGTTCTCGGTCACGGCATAAGCGACATATCCGGTATGCTTCTGAGGGAAATCGGACGGACTGTACAGGAGCTGAGAAGGCAGGAAATAAATCTAGGCCGCACATTTGACGGTACGGACACCGTCGGCTATGATGAAGCCAGAAACAACAAAGAAAGGGGCTATGAAAATGGAGATCACCTACACAATGCAGGGAGACTATCAGATCCCGAACCTGAGTCTGCCGGAGAGCCCGAAGGTCGGGAAGTACGGGATGATGCGCAGAACATTTCTGAGGGAGCATCACGGCGGGATATACACCGGGATGCTGATGAAGGGCACACTGAACAGCCATCTGCAGGAGATAGACCAGAAAGCAAACCTGATGATGGAACAGCTGGTGAAGCAGATGAAGGCACGGGACGGCGTGACGGAGGAGCTGAAGGCGACCGACCAGATGAGGTGGGTGCAGATGATGAACTCGATCCGGCACTCGGCGGAGGAGACAGTCCTGAACGACCTGATCTACGCGTAACACTTCCCACGGAGGCGGAACAGCAGAATACTATCGCACAGGCGGAGGCAGATAATGCTTCCGCCTTTTCCATATCTCAGGAGGACATTGATGCTGTCCTAACCCGGGGCAGCGGAGTCAGCAGCGGCAAGCTGCGCATATATGAGCAGTATATGCGGAATGAAAGCTCTGCCGACAACATTCGTATGCTCCGTGATGAATACGGAATAGGCGGGGCATACCCGGCGGCAAGGTCAAACGACCGTGATCTTCACGAGAACCATGACGGTAAGGGCATTGAGATCAGTACCGGCAATATCTCAAATCCCGATGCAAAGGTACTTGTCACATGGCCCAAGGTTGAAAAGCGAATCGGAGAGCTTATAGCCGCCGACCGCTATCTGAACGCAGCTGAGAGAGAAGCCTATCCCGACTACGCCCGGGAGCGAATTGCCCGAACGGAGCGCGGCAGGATAGCCGAGGATTTCCGCAGTCTCATCCGGGATTACAATGACTTCCAGCAGCAGATGGCCAACACCGATGCCATGGTGAATCAGTATGTCCTCTCAAACTGCGCGGGGCAGTTCACCATCGGAAGCAAGACCACATGGACGCTCACCGAGGGGAACTTCATTCTGCCGCTCATGCGTGATGCTCTGAATAAGATCATTTCTGAGAACAGCCACCACAGAGAGCGTGCGGAAAAGCTTATAGAAGAATTGTCCGGTGAGCTGGCGGCACCTCTTGAGCCCACTTATGACGAGCTGAACCCGCCTCCCGAACCGGAAAAGGAATACCGCTTCTCCTTGGGCGACACCGTATATCTGGGCACTCAGGAGTATGAAGTTCTGTCATATGACGAAAACAATGTAGTCCTATATGACACCCAGTTTCCCCTGTTCAACAAGGAGCTTTCCAGGGAGACCTTTGAGGCACAGTTAAAGGAAAATCCCCTGAATGACCATCTGCTTCATGCGGTGGAACAACTGGATGAGAACTCTGCTGAAGACGGACCTCAGCATCAGAGCCGTGAGACGGCAGAAACGGTAATTGAAGCAGAACAGGCAGAAATAACAGCGCCTCCGCCTGTTGTACCCAAGCCCGCACGGATGGCACCGTCCGTCATTCATCCGGAGATACAGAGCGATTCCCGAAGCAACTTCCATATATCCAATGACAACCTTGGCGTAGGTACTCCCTCCGAGCGGTATTACCACAATGTCGCCGCCATCCGGCTCCTTAAAAAACTGGAAGCTGAAAACCGGCTGGCAACACCCTTTGAGCAAGATATTCTGTCGGACTATGTGGGCTGGGGCGGCCTGTCGGAGTGCTTCAATGAGCGCAGCTCCCATTATGAGGAGCTGAAAAGCCTGCTCACAGAGGATGAATATGAGGCCGCAAGGGAATCCACCCTGACCGCGTTCTATACTCCACCCGTTGTCATTAAAGCTATGTATAAGGCCTTGGAGGGTATGGGCTTCAAGACCGGAAATGTGCTGGAGCCCTCCTGCGGTATCGGAAACTTCATCGGCCTTGTGCCTGAGAGCATGAGCTCAGCCAGATTCTACGGCGTGGAGCTGGACAGCATTTCCGGCAGGATAGCCCGGCAGATGTACCAGAACGCAAGCATAGCCGTTCAGGGCTTTGAGAAGACAGACCTTCCCGACAGCTTTTTTGACGCGGCTGTGGGCAATGTTCCCTTCGGTCAGTTCAAGGTGTCAGACAAGCGGTATGACAAAAACAATTTCCTCATCCACGACTACTTCTTTGCCCGGACTCTGGACAAGGTTCGCCCCGGCGGCATAGTCGCGTTCATTACCTCCAAGGGCACAATGGATAAGGAAAATCCCTCCGTGCGAAAGTACATAGCACAGAGGGCTGATCTTCTGGGAGCAATCCGACTTCCCAACAACACATTCAAGGATGCCGCCGGAACCGAGGTCACATCGGATATCATATTCCTCCAGAAGCGGGACCGCATGATAGGGTTCCCGACAAATCGAAGATTTGGCGGGAAAAGGAGGAGCGACGGAGTGAATGAGCTTTCGGCTGAAGCCGGAAGCGAACGATACGCAGTCCGCGACGACGCGATCGAGCCAGATTGGGTGCATCTGGGGCAAACCCCGGAGGGCTATGCGATCAACAGCTACTTTATAGATAATCCCCACATGGTTTTAGGTGTGGAGACCTCCGAAAGCACACAGTACGGCAGACAGGATTATACCGTGAAGCCCCGCGATGAGGGAACTTTAGCGGAGCATCTGCATGAGGCTGTCAGATATATTCAGGCAGAGTACCGGGAAGCAGAGCTGCCGGACATCGGGGATAATGAAGTCATCGACACCTCCATTCCCGCCGACCCCAATGTGAAGAACTTCTCTTACACTGTTGTAGACGGAGAGGTCTATTTCCGCGAGAACAGCCGCATGGTAAAGCCGGAGCTGAACGCAACGGCGCGGGAGAGGGTCAAGGGCATGGTCGAGCTTCGGGACTGCATTCATCGGCTCATAGATATGCAGTTGGACAGCTTTACGCCGGACAGCGTGATTGCTAATACACAAAATGAACTCAACAAGCTGTATGACCGCTTCACGGAGAAATACGGCCTTATAAACTCCCGCGCCAATGCACTGGCCTTTGCAGATGACAGCTCGTATTATCTGCTGTGCTCCCTTGAAATTCTGGACGAGGACAACAATCTGCAAAGGAAAGCAGATATGTTCACCAAACGCACAATCAAGCCGCATCAGGCTGTGGACTCCGTGGACACCTCCTCCGAGGCTCTTGCCGTTTCCATTGCGGAAAAAGCCCGCGTGGACATGGAGTATATGATGCAGCTGACCGGGAAGCCGGAAAGTGAGATCGTAAGCGATCTGCGCGGAGTTATATTCTTAAATCCGATGTTCGGCTTTTCAGGCAAGGCAGAGAAATATCTCACGGCGGACGAATATCTCTCCGGCAATGTGCGTGAAAAGCTTGCGGCGGCAAAGCGAAGCGCGGAGCTTTTTCCCGACGATTACACTCCCAATGTGGAGGCCTTGCAGAGTGTACAGCCGGTTGATCTGGACGCTTCCGAGATCGAAGTCCGCCTCGGCGCTACCTGGATTGACAAAGAATATATCCAGCAGTTTATGTTTGAGACCTTTGAAACGCCGATGTACCTCCGCTATGCCATACAGGTCAATTACTCTCCCTATTCCTCCGAGTGGAATATTTCGGGGAAGAACAATGTGAGCTGGAACAATGTCGCGGCCTACATGACCTATGGAACGGAGTATGCAAACGCCTATAAAATTCTGGAAGATACCCTCAATCTGCGCGATGTCCGCATCTATGATACCGTCCGGGACCCGGACGGAAAAGAGCGCCGCGTCCTCAACTCCAAGCAGACGACCCTTGCCCAGCAGAAACAGCAGGCGATCAAGGATGCTTTTCAGGAATGGATATGGCGCGATCCGGAGCGTGGGCATACGCTTGTGAGCAAATACAACGAGCTTTTCAATTCCAATCGACCGAGAGAATATGATGGAAGCCATATCATTTTCAGCGGTATGAATCCTGAAATCCGCCTCCGCGAGCATCAGCAGAACGCGGTCGCTCATATCCTGTACGGCGGCAACACGCTGCTTGCGCATGAAGTCGGCGCAGGCAAGACCTTTGAGATGGTGGCCTCTGCTATGGAGAGCAAGCGATTGGGGCTGTGTCAGAAAGCTCTGTTTGCCGTGCCGAACCATCTGACGGAACAGTGGGCGGCGGAATTTCTGCGCCTCTATCCGTCTGCCAATATCCTTGTCGCCACGAAGAAAGACTTTGAAACCAGAAACCGCAAGAAGTTCTGTGCAAGAATTGCCACGGGCGATTATGATGCGGTTATCATAGGTCACTCGCAGTTTGAGCGTATTCCGGTATCTCAGGAGCGGCAGGAGCGGCTGATCGAAGAACAGATCGATGAGATAACGGATGGCATAGCCGAGGCCAAAGCCAGCAGAGCTGAAAAATTCACCATAAAGAGTATGGAGCGTACCAAGCGCGGACTGGAAGCAAGGCTGAAAAAGCTTCAGGACAGTCCGCGGGATGACGTTGTAAGCTTTGAGCAGCTGGGCGTTGACAGGCTCTATGTGGACGAGGCACACAATTACAAAAATCTTTTCCTCTACACCAAAATGCGGAATGTTGCGGGGCTCTCCACAACGGACGCACAGAAGTCCTCGGATATGTATCTCAAATGCCGGTACATCGACGAGCTGAGCGAGGGCAAGGGCATTATCTTTGCTACCGGTACTCCTGTCAGCAACTCCATGACCGAGCTTTACACCATGATGCGCTATCTCCAGCATGATATGCTCCAAAAGAAAGGCTTGAACCATTTTGATTCCTGGGCTTCCGCATTTGGCGAGACGGTAACGGCCATTGAGCTTGCGCCGGAGGGCACAGGATACAGAGCACGAACAAGATTTGCCAAGTTTTTCAATCTCCCCGAACTTATGCGCTTATTCAAGGATGCGGCGGACATCAAAACCGCCGACCAGCTCCATCTGCCCACGCCGAAAGCCATATACCACAATGAGGTATCTCAGCCGACCGAGATACAGAAAGAAATGGTAAAGGAGCTGTCGGAGAGAGCCTCCAAAGTCCATGCCGGCATCGTCAATGCGACAGAGGACAATATGCTGAAGATCACCTCGGATGGCCGAAAGTTGGGACTTGACCAGAGAATCATCAATCCCGACCTGCCGGATGACCCGAACAGCAAGGTAAACAGATGTGTTGACAACATTTACCGTATCTGGGACGAGGGGCAGCCGGACAAGCTGACGCAGCTGGTGTTCTGTGATCTTTCCACTCCGAAAGGCGCTTCTGTCAGCGGAAAAAAAGCGGCAAAGTCTGTGATGGAAAATCTGGACAGCCCGGAGATAAACGCGCTTATAGGGAAAGACACGGTTGAGGAAGAACAGGAGTTTTCCGTCTATGATGACATCCGCAGAAAACTTGTTGAAAAAGGAATACCCAGAGAACAGATCGCCTTTATTCACGAGGCTAACACCGAAGTGAGAAAAAAAGAACTGTTTGCAAAGGTGCGCTCCGGGCAGGTGCGTGTTCTGATGGGAAGCACATTCAAGATGGGCGCGGGCATGAACGTGCAGGATCGGCTCATTGCTCTGCATGATCTGGATGCTCCGTGGCGTCCCGGTGATCTGGAACAACGAAGTGGCAGAATCATCCGACAGGGCAACAAAAACCCGGAGGTACATATCTACCGTTATGTCACGGAATCCACCTTCGATGCCTATTTGTGGCAGACATTGGAGAATAAGCAGAAGTTTATTTCACAGATCATGACCTCAAAGTCTCCCGTGCGCTCCTGCGAGGACGTGGACGAAACGGCTTTAAGCTTTGCAGAGATAAAGGCTCTCTGCGCCGGGGACGAGAGAATAAAGGAAAAGATGGAACTCGATGTGGATGTGGCAAGGCTCAAACTCATGAAAGCAAACCATCAGAGCCAGCAGTTCCGCCTGGAAGACAATCTTATGCGGGAGTTTCCAAAGCAGGTGGATGAAAACAAAGGGTATATTGCCGGGTTTCGGTCCGACCTTGCCACGCTGGAAGCTCATCCGCATCCCGCAGACGGCTTTGCCGGTATGGAGGTAAAGGGAGATAAGCTCATAGATAAGGATAATGCCGGTGCCGCGCTCCTTGAAACCTTCAAGGACGTCAAAGGACTGGAACCCATACCGATTGGCAGCTACCGCGGCTTCAATATGTTTCTTCCCGTAGAGGACTTCGGGAAAAAGTTCATGCTTACCCTCAAGGGAAAAATGTCCCACCGTGTGGAACTCGGCAAGGATGCAAGGGGCAATCTCATACGCATAGATAATGCGCTCGCCGCTATGCCGGAGCGGATGAACGCGGTACAGGCACGACTGGACAGCATCTATGAACAGATCGAGGCGGCCAAAGAGCAGCTCGGCAAACCGTTCCCGCAGGAGGAAGAA
>JAZUJF010000180.1:0-7071 GCA_045642585.1 Candidatus Limivicinus sp. | reverse complement strand
CCGCATAATGCGGCAAGAGCAGATGCCGAGAGAAAATGGGTTCTGATGACGGCACTTTTTCGCAGGAATACTTTGTGTATTGCAAGAAAAAGTGACTAAATAAGGGCACATTTTATCCGGTAGATGCCGCAGGCGTATTATACGGTGGTGCCTTATTGGTTTTTTCTCCAACAGCCGCAGGCGGATAAAAAAAGGAGCGCCGTTTTCACAGCACTCCCGAATTATCGTATATTCAGCTTATTCGATGGGTATAAGCAGCTCCTGACCGGCCTTCACCTTTGTCAGATCGGTGAGGCCGTTATAGACCTCAAGGCGCTTCTCATAGTCCTTGTAATTGAGACCGTAGAGCGAGCACACATCGGACACGGTCTCGCCGCGGCTCATAATGTGACTCATAACGGTGCGGTACTCGTCGTTCTGGAGGTTCGAGGCGGTGGTGGGCAGCCGGAGAACGGTGTCGATATATATGAGATCCAGATTCTCTATGCCGTTGATCCGCTTTATGTCCTCGGCGTAGGTCTCATATTTCAGACCCCAGAGATTGTATATCTTGTTCAGGGTGTCACCCTTCTTGAACTTATAGTCAACGGTATAATATTTGACCGTGTCATTGCCGTAGGGCTTTGGGCAGCTGGTCTCCGCGAAAGCGGAGATCGAGAGGACGGAGGCAGCCATCACAATGACAAAAAGGACTGCCGCGCACCGTATTACGATGTTCTTTTTCATAATTCCTGCCTCCTTTACTAAGGTAGACATAATATAACACATAATAATCATTATGTAAAGCTTTTTATTTAGTAATTTCTTAAAGTTTTTTGTGTTAACGACACTATATATAGTAATTAGCGAAAAATATACGGTGTTCAAGCAGAAAAACTTGTGGTATACTGTAAAAAAACGGAGTATGAAAAAGCAATGTTGCTCATTCCGGAAACAGTTTACATAAAATTTGGAGACGGAAAGTTACCAAACGGTATCAGACTTTATCTGAACAGGGCTGACCGGGTGGGGATTATCGGAGGTGGAGTGTGAAGACACTTATTGAATTATACGATCAGAGGCCGCTGGAGAATGTGCTGGCGGTGCAGGTGTTCTCGCCGGAGAGGGTGGTATACATCTGTCCCCTGTCCGTGGCGGATGACCGGGCCGTTCATGCCCGGCTCCGGGAATTTTTCCGGCATATGGGGATAAAGGCCGAGGTGTCCTTCACAGGTGTGGGTATGTTCGACACCGTCAGCATCGCCGAGTCCCTGAAGGCCGCGGCGGAGCGTTATCCCGACTGCGTTATCGACATCACCGGTGGCACGGATGCGGCGCTTTTTGCGGCGGGAGAGGCCGCGGCGGGCACGGATATCCCGGTGATAACATATTCCCGAAGGACAAACAGCTTCTATAATATCAGGAACGCCCCCTTCGCCCATGAGAAGAAGTGCGATGTGAGCTACATGGTGGAGGACTGCTTCATGATGGCCGGCGGCTCCATGCGCAGGGGCAGGGTGGACAATCGGGTGCTTCGGGATTACATGGGCGACTTCGACCCGTTCTTCGGGGTCTATCTCCGCTTCCGGAAGGACTGGACAAAGCTCGTCACCTATATCCAGCGCATCTCCTCCCGGCCCGAGGGCTCAAAGGCTCTGGCTGTCTGCGGCGATTACACCGTGAAGGGCGAGCGCTCTTCCCGTATCAGCGCCCCGGAGGACGCACTGAGGGCGTTTGAGGATATCGGCTTTATCCGCTCCCTCCGGATAGACCGGCAGGAGGGCGTCAGCTTCACATTCCGTGACGGGCAGATCCGCACATGGATGAGGGATGTGGGGAGCGTGCTGGAGCTGTATGTGTACAAGGCCTGCCTCGACACGGGGGTATTCGACGATGTTATTACCAGCGCCGTTGTGGACTGGGACACCCACCCCGACAGCAACAGCGTCACAAACGAGCTGGATGTGATGGCCACCCGGGGGATCGTGCCGGTGTTCATAAGCTGCAAGACCTGCGAGGTCAAGACCGAGGCGCTCAACGAGCTGGCCATACTCCGGGACCGCTTCGGCGGGGAGATGGCAAGGGCCGCGATCGTCACCGCCGAGAGGGGCAACAACCGTATGCGCTCCAGAGCGCAGGAGCTGGGTATCACCGTAATAGACCTTGAGGATCTCAGTGAGGGGCGTATACAGGAGCGGCTGCGGGGGATCGTAAGGCGCAAATGAGCAAAAAAGACCCGAGGGGGCGGAAAAATCGCTCCCTCGGGTCTTACTGTGTACTATATTATTCTGTTCTCACTTTTTCAGCGAGTCCCGTATCTCACGCAGAAGCAGGACTTCCTCGGAGGGCTTGGGCGGCTCGGCGGGCTTCTCCTCTTTCTTTGCCCGGAAGCGGTTCACGGCCTTGACGATAAGGAACACCGCAAGAGCCGTCAGCAGGAAGGTGACTACCGCCTGAATGAAATTGCCGTAGCAGATGGTAACATCGGTCATGCCCTCTAAGGCGGCGGGGATGGTGATCTTCAGGTCGGAGAAATTGATCCCGCTGAGTATGCCGCCGATGACGGGCATAAAGATGTCATCCACCAGAGAGCTCACGATGGAGGTGAAGGCACCGCCTATAATGACGCCCACCGCCATATCCAGCACGTTTCCTCTGGAAATAAAGGTCTTGAATTCAGAGATGAGAGATGATTTCTTCTTGTCTGCCATTGAGTTTTCCTCCTTAACAATGTATGTATCGATAGCTATTAGTTATTAGCTATTAGCTATTAGCTGATAGCTAAAATCATCTGCACACAAAGCAGCTCCATTCCTCCTCAGAACGGTGCTCCAGTATCTCAAAGCCGTTGGAGAGCAGAGCATTGCGGGTGTCCTCGCAGCGGTGCTCTATTATGCCGGAGCAGATGAATATGCCGTCCTCGCTCATAAACTGACGCACAAAGGCGCTGAGGGGAATGATAACATCGGCAACTATATTGGCAAGCACCAGCTGATAGCCCGTTCCCACGGCCTTTCTGTGCGACATATCTCCGATAATGTCCCCCGCTCTGGCAAGGAGTCTGTCCCTGCCGATGCCGTTGAGGGCGGCGTTAGACATGACCACATCCGGGGCCTTGGGGTCAATATCCACACCCACGCAGTGATCTGAGCCCAGTATCAGAGAGCCGATGCCCAGAATACCGCTGCCGCAGCCCAGGTCAAGCACCTTTATTCCGGGCGCGGAATACTTCTCCAATGCCGCAAGGCACATTCTGGTGGTGGCATGACTGCCGGTGCCGAAGATCAGACCCGGGTCAAGGCGCAGCGGGATGCGGCCGCCCTCGGGTATCTCCTCCCACTCCGGCACGACCACAAGCTTCTCCCCCACGGGGATGGGCTTATAATACTCGCGCCAGTTGTTCTCCCAGTCGCTGTCGGCCACGAAGGCGGTGGTCAGCTGGGGAAAAGAGTCCCGGATGCGCCGCAGCACGGCAAGACCCTCTTCATCATCGGTGAGATAGCACTTTATGCGGCTCTTGCCCTTATAGCTGTCCTCCAGCTCCTTGTCCACATAGTCCCAGTATTGGTGATTGAACTCCAGAAAGTCCTGAAAGTCCTTCTCGTTCTCTATGATGAAGCCCTGTACACCCATGTCGGTCATCTGCTGACACCGCAGATCCAGCTCATTTTCAGGAGTGTTGACGGTTACTTCTATGTATCTCATGGCAGCTCCTTGGCAGACAGACTCCGAACTCGCTCACAGCGCGGTAGTGTCCGTCCGTCTGTGTTTTCCTTTTCTTCTGACAATTATCTTACCTCTGTGCAGGAGAGTCTGCGCCCAGCTCATGCCATTGCCGTTTGCGGGCAGAGTGGTCACATCCGGATCTTCTCCGGCGCCCACATGGAACGCAAAGGTCACGGGAGCTCCACCCACGGTAACACCTCCGGACACCTCGTTCAATTCTTCCACGGACAGCTCCCTGCCCACAGCCTTTTCTTCAAAATTACCGCTCATAACAGCACCTCTTTCATGTTTTATCACCCGGGGGCCAATACCTATCCCCCGTGTGAGCCTATATTATCACAGCTTTTCCACTTCTATTCCACACAGGGACGGATAGCGGGCGCTATGATCGGCATTATAACACGGAAATGTGAATTTTGTATTAATAATGAAATGTCCGGCAGTTGTCCGCAGCGCTTCACCGGGAAAAAGACGACCACGGATAGCTGTCCCCGGGTGCGGCCTCGAAGGTCATTATCTCCCCTGTCACGGGATGGGGAAGGGTGAGTCTGTGGGAGAACAGGGCGACGGGACAGCTGCGTACAGCACTGCCGTACTTCACATCTCCCAGAAGAGGCAGCCTCCGGGATGCGAACTGCACCCTTATCTGATGGCTGCGGCCTGTGCGAAGAAGGACGCTCACAAGGCTCATATCCGCCGCGGTGTCCAGCACACGGTACTCAAGCTCCGCCCTTTTCACACCTCTGCGCTCACGGCTGACAACATAGGTCTTGTTTTTGGCCTTATCATGGAACAGCAGATCGCACATCGTGCCCTCCCTCTCCTGAGGCACACCGGGGATGACGCACAGATATTCCTTGACAAGCCTTCCCTCCGCGATAGCGGAGGACAGCTTCGCGGCGGCGGGTCTGCTGAGGGCATAGACCATCAGGCCCCCGACCGCCCTGTCAAGCCGGTGGACGCAGTACACCTCTTTTGCCCCGAGCCGCTCTCTCAGCAGGGCGGGCATTCCCTCATTCTCCGAGTCAATGCCCACAGGCTTGAGGCACACAGCTATGGATTTGTCACGAAACACTGTCATGTTGTCCATGTATATATTGTAGTACCTATTCCGGCCGTTTGCAACACCGTATTATTTGTTTCTTTCTCCAATTGACCCCTTATTTTTTCCGTGATATAGTTTATTCGGTGAAGATTGCGGATCTTCAACCCTATTGACAGGAGCTGATCATTTTGGGAGTTTCTTCCGTGCTGTCCCTGCTGGGCGGCGTGGCTCTGTTTCTGTTCGGTATGTCCCTTATGGGCGACGGACTGAAAAAGGTCGCCGGCAGCAGGCTGGAGCTGGTTTTGTATAAGCTCTCCGGCACCCCCCTGAGGGGTCTGCTGCTGGGAACAGGCGTCACCGCCGTCATACAGTCCTCATCCGCCACCTCCGTTATGGTAGTGGGCTTCGTAAACTCCGGTATGATGAAGCTCAAGCAGGCTATCTCCGTAATTCTCGGCTCCATGATCGGTACAAGCATCACCGGCTGGGTCATCTGCCTGTCCTCCCTTGAGAATACGGGCGGCTGGGTATCGCTGCTGTCCACCTCCACTCTGGCGGCACTGGTGGCGGTCGCGGGCATTATCCTGCGCCTGTTTTCAAAGCAGCAGTCGCGCCGTCATGTGGGCGATATCATGCTGGGCTTCAGTGTGCTGATGTACGGTATGCAGGCCATGAGCGGCGCCGTTGCGCCTCTGAAGGACAGTCCCGCTTTCATAAGCCTGCTCACCATGTTTGAAAACCCCGTCATCGGTATTCTTGTGGGCGCAGGCTTCACCGCCGTTCTTCAGAGCGCGTCTGCCGGTGTCGGTATTCTGCAGGCTCTGTCCATGACAGGCGCTATCACCTTCAAGGCGGCCTATCCCCTCATTCTGGGTATATCCATCGGTGCGTCCGTGCCTGTGCTGCTGTCGGCCATCGGCGCAAAGGTGGACGGCCGCCGTGCCTCCTTCGCATATCTGGTCAACAGCGTCATCGGCGCGATCATCGGCGTTGTGGCATATTACGGGCTGGATCTTGCCTTTGATTTCACCTTCAAGTACGACACAATGAACCAGTTTTCCATCGCATTTGTGAACACTGTGTTCAGACTTATCACCTCCGCGGCAATGCTGCCCTTCCTTGACGGCTTCATGAGGCTGGTCAGCTCCATCATTAAGGAGAGCGCCGGTGAAAAGGCCGCAAACGCCGAGTTTGACAAGCTGGACGAGCGTTTCCTCAAGCATCCCGCTCTGGCCGTGGAGCAGAGCCGACTCACCGTAAATTCCATGGCGGCGCTCTCCAAAGAGACCGTGCAGAAGTCGATCCATCTGCTGTATGACTACTCTCCCGCCGGAGCCGCCGAAATAGAACGCAATGAGGACATGGTGGACAGGTACGAGGATAAGATCGGCACATACCTTGTGAAGCTCAACGGTCATGAGCTCACCAGAGAGCAGAACGAGAACGTATCAAAATATCTGCACGTGCTCTCCGACCTTGAGCGTATCAGCGACCACGCCATGAATATTTCGGAGCTTGCAAGGGAGATCCACGAGAAAAAGATCGTCTTCTCCGAAGCGGGCAGTCATGAGCTGGCTGTACTGGAGGGCGCTGTCAATGAGATCCTTGAGCTGGCTGTGGGCTGCTTCGTGGATTGCGACACCGACAAGGCATACATGGTGGAGCCTCTGGAGGAGCAGATAGATGTACTGTGCGATCAGATGAAGCTCAACCATATCGAGCGCGTTCAGCGCGGTATGTGCTCGCTGAATCTGGGCTTTGTATTCAACGATCTGCTGACAAACTTCGAGCGAGTCGCCGACCACTGCTCCAATCTGGCCATCGCCCATATCGAGCTGCAGGATGACGAGTACGACACCCACGGCTATGTGGTGGATCTGAAGGCCACCCGCTCCCACAACTTTGACGCGCTCTATCAGGGCTATGCGGAAAAGTACAAAATTTAATAGTGTTACATCCCGGCTCTCCGAAAAAAAGGAGGGCCGGGTTTTTTTGTCCGCTGTAATGCGCGAGCGCCGGCGCATTAAGCTTCTTCTTTGGAGAAGCTGGCACCGGTGCGCACACTGGTGACTGATGAGGTCCTGCGCCCGCAGGCGCATTTTGAGCATACTGCAATGTCCGATGCTTTTTCAGGAGAAAACCTCACCCACCGCAGTGAGACCCGCTTGCGGTGGATATGCCTTCCCCTTCCGAAGAAGGGGAAGGGGGACCGCTTGCGGTGGATGAGGTTTCCCTATCGCAAAAAGAGTCAGATTATTGAGCCTATGAACAAAGACAGACATAACACCGATCTTACAGTTTTTTCGCAAAAATTGAGAAAG
>JAZUJF010000179.1:0-3495 GCA_045642585.1 Candidatus Limivicinus sp. | reverse complement strand
GTCACATCCCCAAGCCTGTCCCACGCAGTCCCGGAGGACTTCAAGGGCAGAAGCCCCAGCAGAGAAAACCTGTGCGATCTGGCGGATGTGGTCATTGACGACTACTGTGTTTTCGGCGAAGCTGTTGTCAGCATCCCCGGTTATGACTACAAGGTATCTCCCACCTCCACTATCTCCAATGTGTTCATTATGGACTGCATAAACGCCAAGACCTGCGAGATCCTTGCCCAGCGGGGAATAGCTCCTCCTGTGTGGATCAGCGGCAATATCCCCGGCGGCACCGAGATCAACCAGGCCGGAATGGACAAGTATTTCGGCAAGCTCCGCCACCTGTGATCTCTTAAACCCGGGACAGGGAAAATCTATCAAACCGAGGATCAATAACAGTGTACAGAGAATTTTTTGTTGACAAGCTTCGCGTTGTCGTGGCCGATACCCGTGATGAGATGGGCGCTGTCGCCGCCGCCGATGCCGCAGAGTATATGCGTCAGCGCATCGCTGACAATAACAGCATGACAGCCATATTTGCCGCCGCTCCCTCTCAGAACGAGGTTCTGGAGCATATTTGCGGCGAGGATGTGGACTGGACAAAAGTCACAGCATACCATATGGACGAATATGTGGGTCTGGCACAGGACGCACCCCAGAGATTTGCGAGATATCTGGACGCACATATATTCTCCAGAGTGAATTTCGCACAGGTCAACTATCTGGCGGGGGACGACGGAAAACTGAATCCTGTTTACTCCGAGATGTTCACCCATAAGCGCGCGGATATATGCTTCATGGGTATCGGAGAGAACGGACACATCGCCTTCAACGATCCCCCTGTGGCCGATCTGTTCGATGACAACTTCGCAAAGGAAGTCAGGCTCGACGATATCTGCCGTATGCAGCAGGTTCACGACGGCTGCTTTGAGAGCTTTGACAAGGTACCTGAGAGGGCTGTCACCCTAACGGTTCCCACTCTCCTGCGCACCGGAAAGCTTATCTGTGTTGTCCCCGGCCCCACAAAGGCCAGGGCAGTTTATGATATGCTCAACGGCCCCATCGGCATGGCGTGCCCCGCGTCTTCACTTCGGCTCCATTCCGACGCGACTCTGTATGTAGATGCAGAGGCCGCGAAATTGCTGGGCTGAGGGAGAAATACATACATTTTTATCTGTTTTTCGGCACATTGTCCTTGAGGCTACTTTCAGGGACAATGTGCTTTGCAGAGCAAAAAAGCAAAGGGTGATATAATTGATCGTCAAAATCAAGAACAGTCAGATAGAGGCAGCGGTGGATACTGTGGGCGGGACTATCGAGAGCATCCGCAGCATTACCGACGGCGAGGAGCACTACTGGCAGTACGATGCCGAGGTGTGGCCCCGCCGCACATCGGTGTGTTTCCCAATATGCGGAAAGCTTCCTGACGGAAAATACACCCATAACGGTAAAGAATATGAAATGCCCATGCACGGCTTCCTGAGAGAAAAGGATATGTATGTCATTTCACGCAGGGATGATGAGCTGGTACTGGGTCTGGACTCCGATGAGGGCACAAGAGCGCTCTATCCCTTTGATTTTCACTTTGAGCTCACCATGAGCGCCGTGGGACATACCCTTGAAGTGACCTATACCGTCAGAAATACGGGAAATGCTGATATGTTCTATTCCACCGGCTCCCATTATACTTATAAGCTCCCTGCCAATGAGAGGGACTGCTTCTATTATTTCTCCGGGCCGCAGAAGGCCGGCCGCTTTCTGCCGGAAAACGGCGTATTCGGCGCCAAATCATTTGATATTTTCCACGGCAGCAGCAGACTGGCTCTTGAGGGACTGTTTGATCCGCCCTCTGTGGTTATGGAGCTGGCAGACATCAATTCCGATTATATCGGCATCGGCACAGACTCACAGATATTCACCAGAGTGAAAGGGGAGGGCTTCCCCTATGTGGTGCTCTGGGCGAAAACTCAGGAAAACTGCCCCTTTGCCTGCATTGAATACTGGGCAGGAATAGGCGAGTTTATCAGCAACGACGGTGAGCTTGCCCATAAAAAAGGAATACAACGGCTGGCTCCCGACAGTGAGCAGAGCTTTAAACAGATAATAGACATAGAGGTAATGTGATGAAAACTGTTTATCGGAACGGTAAAGTAATACTGGCGGATAGAATAGCGGATGACTGCAGCGTGGTTGTCGAGGACGGCGTTATCACCCGGATCGCCGACGGCAGGACGGAAGGTGACAAGACCGTTGATCTGGAGGGCAGGTATCTGGCCCCCGGCTTTATCGATCTCCACACCCACGGCGCAGGGGGACATGACTTCATGGACGGTACCGAGGAGGCTCTGAAGGGAGCGTGCCTTACCCATCTGAGCCACGGCACCACCTCTATCGTGCCTACCACCCTGACCTGCCTTAACTCCGAGCTTTTTGACTTCTTCAGGGTTTACCGCAAGGTGAAGGCGGAATGGCACGACGGCCCCAATCTCATCGGCATCCATCTGGAGGGCCCGTTCTTTAACGGCGCACAGGCCGGCGCACAGGACCCGAAGTTTTTGCAGATACCCATCAGGGAGAACTATATGCCCATCCTGGAGGCCGGCGGTGACGATATTGTGAGAATATCCGCAGCCGTTGAGCTGGATGGCGCGCTGGAGCTGGGCAAAGAGCTGAAAAGGCGCGGAATAATCGCCGCTATCGGCCACTCCGACGCCACCTACGCCCAGGTGGAGAAGGCCGTAGAAGCGGGCTACACATTTGTGACCCATCTGTATTCCGGTATGTCCGCCCTGCACCGCGTGGGCCCATACAGAGTTCTGGGCGTGGTGGAATCGGCATATATATTTGACGAACTGAAGGTCGAGATAATCTCTGACGGCAAGCATCTGCCGCCGGAACTGCTCAGGCTCATCATCAAGGACAAGGGCATCGACAATATCTGCCTTATCACCGACTCCATGCGCGGCGCAGGTATGGCAGAGGGCGAGAGACCCAAGCTGGGAAGTCTCGCAAACGGTCAGGAGACCATCATACAGGACGGCGTCGCCATGATGCCCGACTTCAAGGCATTTGCCGGCAGCGTTTGCACGACCGACCGCTGTGTGCGCACCATGTATAAGCTTGCCGGTGTGTCACTTCATGACGCTGTGCGCATGATGACCCTGAACCCCGCGAAGCTCCTGAAGATCGATGACCGCAAGGGCAGCATAGAGATCGGCAAGGACGCAGATCTTGTTGTATTTGACGATAACATCAATGTTTCCGCCGTCTATGTGGGCGGAGAAATGCGTTATTCGGCTGATGAATAGTGTATAACAGACAAAAGGAAAGACACCTTTAGGCGGTACGCCATAGGGATTTGTCGTCTCAAAAGGCATAATTTTCCCCAATCCATCGGAAAGCTTCCTTGAAATACACAAAGTATTCCCGCGAAAGCTTTTCTCGTCTTGAGAAAAATTCTGCTCTTTTGAGATGCGAAGCAGTTTTGAGCCAGCAATTTTTCGTTCA
>JAZUJF010000178.1:0-6399 GCA_045642585.1 Candidatus Limivicinus sp. | reverse complement strand
CCCTCGGTGGAGGGCAGGAAAAATCCCGCTCTCACCACCACCTACGGCGTGGGTATGCTGATCCGCCACGCAATAGAAACCGGCTGTAAAAGCATATATCTGGGTCTGGGCGGCAGCGCCACCAATGACGGAGGCTGCGGCTGTGCCGCGGCGCTGGGCACAGTATTCAAAGACTGTGACGGCAACAGCTTCGTGCCAGTGGGCGCCACGCTGAAGGACATCGTCTCCGTGGACAACTCCGGGGCCGAAGCGCTTCTTCGGGGTGTGACCGTCACGGTTATGAGCGATGTGCAAAATCCTCTCTGCGGCAGAAACGGAGCCGCATATGTATTTGGCCCCCAGAAGGGAGCCGATGAAAAGATGGTCGAAATGCTCGATGACGGTCTCAGGCATATGAGCGAGGTCATTCTTCGTGATATGTGCGTGGATGTGCCGGATGTCCCGGGTGCCGGTGCCGCCGGCGGCATGGGCGCAGGAGCAATGGCATTTCTGGGCGCCAGGCTTACCTCCGGCATTGAGACCGTATTGAAGCTCACCGATTTTGACGCTCAGCTGCAGGATGCGGACCTCATCATCACCGGTGAGGGAAGACTTGACTATCAGAGCGCCCAGGGCAAGGTGATATGCGGAGTGGCCCGGCATACAAAGCCTGCCGGGAAGCCGCTGATCGCAATAGTCGGCTGTATAGGCAAGGGCGCAGAGAGCATATATCCCATGGGTGTGGACGCCGTGTTCCAGACCAATCGGGCAGGGCTCCCCTATGAGGAGCTTATCCCCCGGGCCGCCGATGATTACCGGGCAACTCTCCGGGATGTGCTTTCACTATTATCCGTAAACACTATTGCGCTCCGCAACAAATGAAAAACGGCAAAAGATCAACCCGTGCATCAGAGCTGCACGGGTTGATTGTTGTTCGTCTCTGTTTTCCCCGCCCAATCCATGGTGAAGCGGCGGGCCTCTTCAATCACATGGGACTTGGATCTGATCTTCAGGCTGAGACAGGGCTTTGACCCGGCCTCTACCTTCAGTCTGCCCTTATACTCAGCTCTGGCATAGAGCCCGGAGACCTTTTCCATGTCGAAGTCCGACACGGTAAACCGCAGATAGCCCTGCTTCTGGGCAATATCTGTGATGCCGGCCTTGCCGGCCTCGCCCCTGAGAAGCGCCACCTGCAGCAGAGCGTTGACTCCCGGAGGAGGATCTCCGAAGCGGTCTATCAGTTCGTCCATAAGGTCGTCTGCCTCTTCCTCGGTCCGGATAGCGGCGATACGGCGGTAGATGTCCATGCGCTGCTCCTGAGAGGGTATATATCTGTCAGGAATGTTCGCCGCGACGGCAAGATCTGCCGAGCAGTCCGCACGCTGGGGTACGGGAATGCCGCGAGCCTCCAGGACCGCTTCGCTCAGAAGCTTCATATACATATCATAGCCCACATCTATCATGTGGCCGGACTGCTCCGCGCCCAGAAGATTGCCGGCACCGCGAATTTCAAGGTCACGCATGGCGATCTTGAAGCCTGAGCCGAACTGGGCAAAGTCACGGATCGCGTTAAGGCGCTTTTCGGCGATTTCGGTGAGCACCTTGTCACGGCGGAAGGTGAGATACGCGCTGGCTCTTCTCGTAGAGCGCCCAACCCGGCCGCGGATCTGGTGGAGCTGGGCAAGACCCATCTTGTCGGCATCCTCAATAATAAGCGTATTCACATTGGGGATGTCGATACCGGTCTCGATAATGGTGGTGCACACCAGTACCTGTGTCTCCCCGGACACCACACTGTCCATCACATTGGCGAGCATGGTTTTATCCATCTGGCCGTGAGCCACGGCGACAGTCACATCCTCCAGCATATTGCGGATACGCACGGCGGTGCGGTCTATATCCTCAATACGGTTGTGGAGATAGTATACCTGTCCGCCGCGCTGGATTTCGCGGCGAATGGCGTCGGCGATCATGTCCCAGTCATGCTCCATAACGAAGGTCTGCACCGGCAGTCTGTCCTCCGGCGGCTCCTCAATAGTGGACATATCCCGTATTCCGGACATGGCCATATTAAGAGTACGGGGAATGGGCGTCGCGGAGAGCGTCAGCACATCCACGCCCTGACTGAGTTCCTTTATATGCTCCTTGTGGCTGACGCCGAAACGCTGCTCCTCGTCCACAACCAGCAGGCCAAGATCCTTGAAATGTATATCCCGGCTCAGCAGACGGTGGGTGCCGATTATGAGATCGCACTTGCCGTCAGCAATGTCCGACAGGGTCTGAGCGGTACCCGCACCGGTCTTGAAGCGGGATAGCACCTGAATATTCACCGGGAAGCCGAAAAACCTCTGGAGAGCGGTCTGGTAATGCTGGTTTGCAAGGACTGTTGTAGGTACAAGTATCGCCGCCTGCTTACCGTCAAGAACGCACTTCATAACGGCACGAAGAGCCACCTCGGTCTTGCCGAAGCCCACATCGCCGCAGAGAAGTCTGTCCATAGGCACGGAGGATTCCATATCGGCCTTTATCTCCGCGATACATTTGAGCTGATCGTCGGTCTCGGTGTAGCCGAAATTGTCCTCAAATTCCCGCTGCCACTCGCTGTCGGGAGAGAAGGCATAGCCCGGGATGCGCTGGCGCTGGGCATAGAGAGCGATGAGCTTCTTTGCCATGTCCTTTGCCGCCCCCTTGGCACGGGAGCGGGTCTTCTGCCACTCGCTGCCTCCCATTTTGGAGAGCTTGACCGGCTTATCTTCACCGGCGCCGGTGTATTTTGAAACCATATCCAACTGGGTCGCGGGCACAAAGAGCGTATCTGTACCGGCATAGCACAGCTTGATATAGTCTTTTTCGAGGCCGTCCACGGTCATCTTAACGATACCGGCGAACTTGCCGATGCCGTGATTCTCGTGGACAACGAAATCCCCTGCGGAGAGATCCGCGCAGGAATCGATGCGCTGTCTTCCGGCGGGCAGTTTCCTGTGCTGGGTCTGCTTTTTGTTTTTGGCGCGTATAAGCTGGGAATCTGTCACCACTGCCAGCTTCAGGCCCGGGTACTCAAAGCCCGCAGAAATGCTGCCTATGGCGATGGAGCATTTCCCCGGCTGCGGCAGCTCCTTCAGCTGGCGGTATATGATGGCCGGGATGTTCTTTCCGGTGAAGAACTCCTGCAGTACCTGCGCTCTGCGCTCGTCCCCCGCCAGGACTACCACGCGGTGATCCATCTTCAGGTAGCCGCTCACATCCTCGGCGGCTGTCTGGGCAGAGCCGGCGTAGGAGGGCAGCTGTTTTGCGGCGATGCTGAACATATTTTTCGGGGCGATCGGCATTTTTCCGACGGTGAACGCCTCGGCCATATATACAGGGAACTCCCCTATGGCCTTAAAGAGAGTGTCCGCAGGCAGATAGTAGCCGTCCCCGCTCATGGCTATACGGCCACGGCGGCGCTGCTCCTCAACATCGGCATCGGTCTGCTTCATGTATTCTCTCGCCCGCTCGGCGCAGCGGGCAGGCTGATCCAGAAACACGAAGCCGTCACCGGGTATGTAGTCAAGGCCCGTGGAGGGCTCATACATTACCGGCAGATAGCGGTCGGCGTCATTTATGACCATGCCGCCGCGTATATGCTCCGCATCCTCACGCATTGCAGCGGCCAGCGCCAAAGAGCTCTCGCTGGTGCGGCGCTTTGCATATTTCCGGGCGAAGGAGTCGATGTCGTCACAAAGCCGCTCGATTCCCCCCGGGCAAAGTCCGGGAAGCGCCTCGGCGGCAGGGAGGATCAGACAACGGTCGATGCTCTCGCCGCGGCGCTGGGAGGCAATGTCGAAATGAGCCATAGAGTCAATGTCATCGTCCCAGAATTCTATTCGCACAGGCTCATTCTCTCCGGGAGAGAAGAAGTCCAGTATTCCGCCTCTTCTGGCAAACTGACCCGCTCCCTCCACCTGCTCGGTCTTCACATATCCGCAGCGAAGAAGTGCGCTCTCCACATCCTCTATGGGATAGCTGCCGCCGCTGTCTAAAACGAATGCGGCTCTCATCAGCACCTCGGGAGGGACCGTGCGCTGCATGAGTCCGGAGACTGAGGCGGCGCAGACCTTCGCCGTGCCGGAGGCAAGGGCATAGAGCGCCGAAAGGCGCTTCTGCTCGCCGTTTCGGGACACGGCCTCGGCGGGATTAAAGACGAAGTCGCGCATTGTAAGGGTGCTCACCGTCTCTCCGGTCATGGCGGTAAAATCACGGGCAAAGCTCTCGGCGGCGGTGTCATCGGGGCAGATGACAAACATGGGTCTGTCGATCCTGTCAAACAGTGCCGCCGCCAGATTAGTCCGGTGAACTGCCGAAAGGCCGGAAACGAGCGCAGGAAGTCCTCCGCTCTCCAGCAGGGCGGGGAGGGCGGCAGCTTCCCTGTGTTCAAGTATTGATTTGAATAAGATATTCATGGGCTCAGATCAGTTTGGAATCCTTGATATAGGTATAGGGCACAAATTCGCCGTCATTCAGCAGTTTTTCAACTTTTTTGGGGGAAGCATACATGATGTCAACTGTCTCCCCGGGCAGGAGTATCGCATTTCTCTCGTCAAGATCCTGTTCAAAGAGCCACACATCGCAGATGAAGTGGTCGCCGCTGTACGCAAGGCAGACCTTGCCGTTCCGGGGATCGAGCTCGAAGCCGGTCTCCTCCTTCACTTCCCGGAGAGCGGCCTGAAGGCTGGTCTCGCCCGCTCTCACAGCGCCGCCGGTGCACTCCCACATTCCGCCGTAGCCCTTGCGGGGGTCACGCCGGGTGATGAGATAATTGCCGGCGCTGTTCCTCATCCAGATATGCACCGCCAGATGATACTCGCCCTCGCCGAACAGCTCCGAGCGCAGATGTGTTCTTCCCAGAGGCCTGCGGTCGATATCGTAGAGATCCCATACTTCTCCCGGGTCGCTCTTCCTGTTCAGGTAATAGGCCGCCCATTTGGAGGACTTGATGAGCGCCTCCACGGTTTTTGTCTCCAGAACCACGCGGCAGTCATGCCTCTCGGCCAGCGCCAGCATGGCATCCTTGTCCAGCTCCCCGTCACCCAGAGCCAGATGCACGCTCTTGCCCACGGCATCGTGGAGATGCATATGGCACAGTCTGTCCTCACGCTCCATGATGAAGGGCTTGTCGGCGCAGTCAATGGCGTAGTCATGGCCCACATCAAAGGTAAGCATGAATGACGGACTCTCAAGAAGCGTATCCACGGCGTGACGCAGGAAGGGCAGGCTGAAGCCGTCTGTGTTCTCTATGGAGACCTTTATTCCGGAATCTCCGATCGCCTCAGTGACCTTATCCCGGAAAGCCCTGAGGTTTCTGAGATACAGCTCCTCATTCTCGGCGTATATATAGGTCTTATGCCCGGGCAGGGTGACAACGATGCCCCGCAGAAGGTGCATATTAAGGGTGGGTATGTCCAATGCCTTCGCGATCTCAACGGTCCTCAGCATCGTATCGGTATATACCCTCGCAATGTCGGGATTGACATTGCAGGGGTCAAGGCTCTCGTCAATATGGATAGTATAATATATGCCGTATTTCTCCTTGATATCCCGGAGTCTTGCGATATCCATGGTCTGGGGCTGGTACTGGGGAAAGCTCATGTTTATTTCCATGAACTTCAGTCCCAGCCGCTTGCCGAGCTTTACGCTCTCCTCCGTATCCGGTATCTCAATGAGGGTAGGCATCCCGAAATCTGGCATAACGGTATCTCGCTTTTCTAAATATTTCTGCAGGTGAACAGTATCACCTGTCTGGTTTCCGCTATATTTCTCAGCAGCTCCATCGCCTGAGCTGTGCGCTCATCGTCCAGATTCACCAGCGCATCGTCTATGATAAGAGGGATCTTCTCGCCCTCGGGCAGAGCCAGCTCGCACACCGCAAGGCGCACCGCCAGATACATAAGATCAAGGGTGCCCGCGCTGAGATATTCGGCCGGTCTTGCGACCGCGTCGGATGCCGCCTTAGTCATGGCGGAGAAATCCCGGTTTATCATCACATCGGAGTATTTGCCGCCGGTTATCAGCGACATATACCCGGCAGCGACCCGCCCAAGCTCCGGCGAGAAGCGGCCCTGAATTTCGCTGTCGGCCTCCCGCAGGGCATCCACCGCCATGGTCAGGGCATCATATTCCTCGCTCATAACCTCATGCAGCTCGGCCATACACCCCAGCTCACTGGAGAGCACCACCGGGTCGCCCATGGCCGCAAGTCTTCCGGCCTTTCCGGCTATATAGCGGCTCAGCTCCTCGGCCTGAGCGCGGGCATTTGTCAGTTTTCTGCTGAGGACTGCGGCCTCCGAGTCGCCGGAGCTGAAGTCCAGCTCCTGTATGGTGCTGACGCTTATCTCCTCCTGAGCTGCTTTGGCCTTTTCATAGGCTGAAGTCGGATCGTAG
>JAZUJF010000177.1:0-4806 GCA_045642585.1 Candidatus Limivicinus sp. | reverse complement strand
CTGTATAACTACATCGGCGGCGTGAACGCAAAGCAGCTTCCGGTGCCCATGATGAATGTACTCAACGGCGGGGCCCATGCGCTGTGCTCCAATGTGGATATTCAGGAGTTCATGATAATGCCCGTTGGCGCGGAGAGCTTCAAGGAAGGTCTCCGGATGTGCGCCGAGGTGTTCCATGCCCTCAAATCCGTTGTTCCCGCCTCCGGCGTGGGCGATGAGGGAGGCTATGCCCCCAGTCTCGACTCCGACGAGGATGCGCTGAAGGCTCTGGTGGCTGCCATTGAAAAGGCGGGCTATGTTCCCGGGGACGATTTCATGATCGCCATTGACGGCGCTGTGTCCGACTGGTCCGACGAGAAGGACATGCGCTCCCATCTCCCCAAGCGGGGCACCGTCATGTCCTCTGCCGACATGGTGGATATGTGGGAGAGCTTTGTTGACAAGTACCCCATCATCTCCATTGAGGACGGCATGGGTGAGAATGACTGGTCCGGCTGGCAGCTTATGACAAGCCGTCTGGGCGACCGTATTCAGATAGTCGGCGACGATCTGTTCGTGACCAACACCCTGCGCATCCGCAAGGGCATAGAGATGAAGGCGGCAAACGCCGTTCTCATAAAGCTCAATCAGATCGGCACCCTCACCGAGACTCTGGATGCCATCAGCATGGCTCACCGCGCCGGCTGGACCGCCATAGTGTCCCACCGCTCCGGTGAGACGGAGGACACCACCATTGCCGATATCTCCGTCGCCGTCAACGCGGGGCAGATAAAGACCGGGGCGCCCTCCCGCACCGACCGCGTCGCCAAGTACAACCAGCTTCTGCGAATTGAAGAAGAGCTGTTCGATGTGGCCGAGTACCCGGGAATGGACGCGTTCTTCTCAATAAGGTAAAAAGTCAGATATGCAGCGCACGCCGGAAGGATCATCCCCCGGCGTGCGTTTTTTGCTGTTATTGTTATTTTCTCCCTGCCACCTGATACATCCTGTCGTCGGAGATCACCGCGGTGACGGTCAGATATTTTTCAAATATGGCTTTCAGCGCCTCCGCCTCCATGAGCCCCATGGACACAAGGCTCGCATGGCCGTCATGGTGCTTGTCTATGGCCTCCCGGCTCATTCCGTGGGCGACCGTGAGGATACCGCCCTCACTCAAAAGGGATGACAGCCTGCCTATCAGTCTCTCGGGCTCGGGGAAATGGGGGAAAGCATTATACACAACGACGCAGTCATAATCTCTGCCCACATCGGCGCTCTCCACATCCCCGCAGACGAAGCGCACATTGTCACCCCTGAATTTGCTCTGGGCGATCTCTATCATTTTCGGCGAGATGTCTATCCCGGTGACAGAGCCTACGCCTTTTTTCAGATAGTCGGGGATAAGAACTCCCGTTCCGCAGGCCACATCAAGTACCTTCGCTCCGGCTCTCACTCCCGCGTTTTCAAGAATTATATTTATTTTCTCATCGCTCCGGATAAGCTCGTCATCCCATGTGGGGGCGTGCATATCGAAAAACTCTATTACATCGTCTTTTTTTATCATGCTGTCAGCACCTCAGTCCGTAGCGTATCTTCTGCCGCCGAGAATGATCTTCTTTCCGTCGGCCTCAATGATCTTTGAGCTGATGTCGAATACATCTCTGATCACCCGGGCATTGACTGTCTCTTCCCCGCCGGAGTGCTTTATTTCGCCGTTTTTCATAAAGAAAAATCTGTCCCCGAAGAACAGCGCCTGATTCATATCGTGCAGAGAGGAGAGGATGGAGATATTTTTCTCCCTTGCCACCTTTCTGGCCTCCTCGATTATGAGATCCTCATTGGCCATATCAAGATTACCGGTGGGCTCGTCGAATATGAGCATTTTCGGCTCCTGAGCAAGAGCCCTGGCGATAGCTATCTTCTGCTTCTCGCCGCCGGAGAGCTCCTCCGCGTTTCGATCGGCGAAATCCTCAAGCCCCATCTCCTCCATTATTCTGTCCACCACGGCGTAATCCTCCATACCCGCCCGAAGGCCGAAGTAGGAGACTCTGCCCATGAGGATGGAGTCATAGACGGAGAGAGCGCCGAAATGGATATGCTGGGGCACATAGGCGATGAGCCTTGCCCGCTCACGCTTTGACATTCGGAGCAGATCCTCACCGTCAAACATGATGGAGCCCGACGCCGGCTCCACAAGACCGAGGATATTTTTAAAGAGCGTGGTCTTGCCGCAGCCGTTCTTGCCCAGCAGTATTCCGATCTCGCCGTCATTGAGGCTCATGCTCAAATCCCGCAGAACCATGGGAGAGCGTTTTGAATATCCAAAGGAGAGATTTTTTATTTCAAGCATCAGTGATGAGCCCTCCCGGAGAAGATAATAGCGATAAAGAAGGGCGCGCCCAGAATGGATGTGATGGCGCCCACAGGCAGCGCGGAGCCGCCGCCAATACCGCGGGAGAGAGTGTCCGCGGCCAGCAGCAGGAGACTGCCGCACAGGGCCGAGGCCGGAATTGAAAATCTGTGATCCTGCCCCAGCAGTTTTTTCACCGCATGGGGGCAGATAATGCCCACAAAGCCGATAATTCCCAGATAGGACACGCACACCGCCGTAATGACCGAGGCCAGCAGCAGCGACGCAAAGCGCAGCTTATCAACGGACACCCCCATACTGCGGGCTGTGGCATCGCCGCTGAGAAGGGCGTTATACCTCCAGCTCAGGAGCATGAATGCCGCCATTCCAAGGGTCACAACGCACAGCATAATAAGGTCTGTTTTGTATGTGGCGCGGCCCAGATCGCCGAAATTCCATATCACCGCCGCGGACAGCCCCACATCGGTGGCATAGAACTGGAGGATCGTGGTGGCCGCCGTCCATACAGAGCCGATGGCGATACCGGCGAGAACAACCACATTGGGCGAAAATGATCTCACCCGGCACAGACCCAGGATCAGCAGAATGGAGAGCGTTGCGAAAACGAAGGCCATAGAGGAGGTAGCGTAGGGGTTTGCCCCCGCGGTATAGCCTGAGAGATTATTGCCGGTGGAGAGAAATCCGCCGGAAAAAGCGATAATGGAGAGGTTCGCGCCAAACACGGCCGCGTTTGAGACGCCCAGAGTCGAGGGCGAAGCCATGGAGTTATTGAGGTTTGTCTGCATTACGAGGCCGGATACGCTGAGCCCCGCTCCGGCAATAAGCGCCGCCAGCACGCGAGGAATACGGATATTCCAGATAATGCGGTTGTCGGCATTGCTTCCCCGCATCATGACGGCACTGACACACCGGGACAGAGTCATACCGGATGAGCCGACCGTGAGGCACACAAGGCTCATGACAACAACAGCCAGAAGCAGCAGGGCAATAACCAGCTTTTTCTTTCTGTCTTTATTTATATACAGGGCGGATCTACTCATTCATTCTGTCTCCGGGTATTTGTTGAGCTGATTATACCCCATCTCATTTTCTTTCGTAACCCCCCTGGGGGGATATTTCGACAAATAAAAATCTCCCGGCGGGGTATTTCCTCTGCCGGGAGATATGGTTTACATAATCTAATTTACATATTTTCAATCAGATACGGTATCGCCTGCTCGAAGTTCACGCCGTACAGACAGCGGTCGGGATCCTTCACTGTGAGGTCGATGCACCGCAGAGTATAATCCACGGCCAGCTTCAGCGCATCGTTCAGGCTCATTCCCCGGCTCACACCGCCGACTACGGTCGCGGAAAAAATGTCCCCTGTGCCGTGATAGCTCACAGGCAGATGCTCGTTAAAGTAGGTGTAAAACTCGCCCGTGTCCCCCCTGAGGCTCATGACGCCGATCCTGCCCTCCTCGAAGCTCACCCCGGTCAGAGCGGCATTCTTTGCGCCCAGCGCGGTAAGCCCCCGAAGGATGTCCTCAATATAAGCCCTGTCGTATTTCTCCCTGTACTCCATGCCCAGCATGAAGCAGGCCTCGGTGAGATTAGGCAGGATAATGTCCGCCTTTGCGCAGAGTCTGGCCATCTCCTTTGCAAAATCAGGGGTAAACCCGGTGTACATCCTGCCGTTGTCGGCCATGGCGGGGTCAACGATTATCATTCCGTCGCCGAAATCCTCAAAGAATTTCTCCACAATGTCTATCTGGCGCAGAGAGCCCAGATACCCGGTATATACCGCGTCGAATTTCAGCCCCTCATTCTTCCAGTGGGCGGCGATGGGCTCCATATCATCGGTGAGATCCCGGAAGGTAAAGCCCTTGAACTGGGTATGGGTGGAAAGAACAGCCGTGGGCAGTACCGCGCACTCAATGCCCATGGCGGAAATAACAGGCAGCGCCACCGTGAGGGAGCACTTGCCTACGGCCGATATATCCTGAATACTGACTATTTTCTTCATTGTTCAACATCTCCGTTGACTTTATTACAGTATGAGTTTACAATACATCTGGCATTATTAATATCACCAGATAAGGATTATTTAATAAGACCAGATGAAAATTATTATTGACAGCCGCTCCCATAAGGGTATATATATGCAGATATATGAGCAGCTGCGTGCCATGATCGTGTCTGGGCTGATCGTGCCCGGGGAAAAGCTCCCCTCCAAGCGGGAGCTGTCCTGTCAGCTGGGTGTCAGTCTTGTGACGGTCGAGCACGCCTATGCGCTGCTGTGCGATGAGGGCTATGCCGTCTCTCGGGAGCGCAGCGGGTACTTCTCCGATTTCAGGGAGCGTCCCCGGCAGGAGTCCGCTCCGCAGCCGGTGCAGGTGCCGCCCAGTCTTGTCAGTGCGCCGGAGGATTTTCCCTTCTCGGTGCTCAGCAAGACCATGCGCCGTGTGCTCTCGGAG
>JAZUJF010000176.1:0-13140 GCA_045642585.1 Candidatus Limivicinus sp. | reverse complement strand
AGCGTCCAAATCTTTGATTTGGCTTACGCGAACTTACACAGAGGGGGGCACATTTTATCCGGTAGATGCCGCAGGCGTACTATGCGGTGGTGCCTTAAGCTGATATAAGATTCAACAGGAGCAAAAATGTTTACTGACAGATCAATGTCTAAAGGAGAAAAGAGAGTCGCTGTTGCTGTCCTTGCTGTCTGCGTGCTTTTCCTCGCTGTGTTTTCAATACTGGACTACTGCGGTTTTGAGCGGCTTGCCTGCGCCGATATGTATGAGGACACTTTGTGCGCCAAGGTCATGTGGGAGCATAAGAGCCTTTTCCCGGACAGCTATGCCTTCGGCAACCAGTTCTATGTGGCCGCGACTCCGGTGCTCTGCGCTCTGATATACGGCATTACCGGGAGTCTGAATACCTCCATGGCGATAGCAACCTCCGTAATGACGGCTCTGATACTTCTCTCCATGGCGTATATGCTGCGCCCGTTTGTCAGAAACCGGCTGAGTATATACCTTGCCGCCCTCACCCTCATGGGCTGCGCCTTTTCAAGTCATATAGTGATGGTACAGGAATGCCAGCTGATGTTCATTATGTGCAGCTATTATTCCTGCTATATCATCACGGCATTTGCGGTGACGGGCGATTATTTCCGTGCGGTCTATTCCGGGGATAAGCGCCCTGTGGGACTGTTGCTGTCTATGCTTCTGTGTTTTGCCATGGGTATGCAGTCTCTGCGCCAGACCTGTGTAACTATCCTGCCTGTGCTTTGCTTTGAGGCCATACGGCTCATCGCGACAAAGCTCAGACCCGGCGGCATTTTCCCGGTTTCTGATCGCAGACCCACTGTGAGGGCGATACTGTACGCTCTCTCAAACGGCGCGGGACTCCTGTTCATTAAGCTTCTCCATATACCGCAGTACACTATTTACACTGGCACCTCCATCTTTAACGGTGCGGCTGTCGGTGACAAGATCAGAATGATCTTCAAGGCACTGAGAGGCATATGCGGACTTGATTATATTACAGGAAAGCATGCCGTATTCTTTGCCGTAGTTTTCGCCGTGAATATCGGTCTTGTGCTGTTTGCCCTGTTTAAGCTGCTGAAATGCCGCGGGGATTTCAGGCCGCTGTATTGCGTTTGGAGCCTGCTTGTTATCAGTATCCTCGCGGTTATTGCCGCATCTGTTGTCACGACGGTCAATCTGCGCTCCATCTATCTGTTCATGTATTATCCTCTGGTTATGCTCTCTGCTGTCATAGCGCTTGACAGTCTCGGCAATAAGGGGCGCTGTGCCCTCACGGCTGTGCTGTGCATCGTGTATGCGGGCAACTGTTATTTCAGTTATATTGATGATTTCCGTGACGCGCTTGATGACACTGTCACCCCTCAGCAGGAGATCTGCCAGCTCGCTCTGGATAACGGCTTTTCCGTGATTTACGGGGACTATGAGCGAACCGCTCCAAAGATCGCTATCTGGTCTGACGGAAAGCTCATCGGCGCCGGATGGGATGAGGAGACAGTATTTAAGGTGGTGCCCTATATAAATGTGCGCAATGTCTACGGCCTTGAGGACTATGACAAGGGCCTCTTTGTCTTCACCGATAGAGACTATGACAGAGCCATGGAGGAGGTAGCGGCAAACGGGACGGAGCTGACCTATATCGGCAGTGCCGGCAGATACAGAGCATATGCCGCCTCAAACCAGCTCCTCTATCCCCTGAGCTGGGAGCCGTACTGAAAATGGTTGACAAAGGTTTTCCTAAGGTTTATTCTTAAGGAAATCAGCGTTTCCTTAGTTCTATAGGTCAGAGTAGGTGCTGCGCGTAAAGTGCCGACGGATGGGAAGTTGCCGTCGGACGAAGCCTGAGCCCCAACATGGGTCATTCGGCGCGACACAGCATCGCATCCGCTGCCACGGGGAATATAGATCCACTCCTTTTGTGGCAATGGGCCATGAAAGGAGTTTGTGTTTTGATAAGTTCTAAAACAAAGAGACTGGCCATAGACGCCATGCTTGCCGCCGTGTGTGCCGTTCTGGGCTCTATCCCCCCAATAGGCACCATAAAGCTCACCTTTGAGGCGCTGCCCGTTTTCCTTGGTGCTCTGCTTCTGGGGCCTCTCCACGGGGCTGTGATCGGCACACTGGGCACATTTGTATACCAGTTCCTCGAATACGGGCTGACGGTCACCACACCGCTGTGGATCCTGCCATACACGGCGGCCGGGCTTGTGCTTGGCCTGTTTGCGAAGAGATGCGGATATGAGCCTGACCGGAAAAAGCTGATTATTGTAATGATCCTGACCGAGCTTCTTATTACCGCACTCAACACGGGCGCGATATATGTGGACAGCATCATTTTCGGCTACTATTCCAAGGCATATGTATTTGGCTCTCTTGCGATTCGCGCCTTACTGAGCGTCGCCAAGGGCGCGGTATTCGGCGCAATAATACCTTCGCTTCTTAACGCGGTCAAAAAAATCACATACGGTAATAAATGAATTAATCAGGAGGCTGTTATGATCACAAAGAGAGTTTTCGGAACGCTTGAAGACGGAACAGAGGTTTTTATTTTTACTATCACCAACGCATCCGGTGCGTCGGCATCCTTTATTGAGTACGGCACCGCATTACAGAGCGTGGTCGTTCCCGATAAGTCCGGCAATATGACCGATGTTCTGCTGGGATACGACACACTTCGGGAATACATGGAAAACAACGCGTTTCTGGGCGCCATATGCGGCAGATACGCAAACCGCATCGGCGGGGGTCGTTTCACTCTCAACGGCAAGACCTATCAGCTGAGCCTGAATGACGGCGTCAATACTCTCCACGGCGGGTTTAAGGGCTTTGACAAATGCTTCTGGGACGGCAGGATCGAGGGAGAGTCGGTGTGCTTTTCAAGAGTCTCGCAGGACACGGAGGAGGGCTATCCCGGCAATCTTTCCGTCACTGTGGAGTATAGCTTCGGCGATGACAACGCCCTTCACATCAAATACACCGCCTACACCGATGCGGACACTGTACTTAACCTCACAAGCCACGGCTACTTTAATCTGAACGGAGAGGGCTCCGGCACCATGCTGGGACACTGTCTCATTGTCAATTCAAAAGAGTTTACAGAGAACGATTCGGGCTGTCTGCCCACGGGCAGGTTTATCGAAACTGTCGGTACTCCCTTTGACTTTACATCTGAAAAGCCCGTCGGCCGTGATATTGAGGCTGAGAATATTCAGCTTCATCTGGCAGGCGGATATGACCATAACTTCGTCATTGAGGGTGAGGGCATGAGACAGGCCGCGGTACTGCGCGGTGACAGGAGCGGCATTACAGTGACCGTTTTTTCCGATCAGCCCGGTCTGCAGGTTTATTCCGGCAATTTCCTCACACACCGCGGCGGAAAGGGCGGAAAAATCTATGACAGACGGGATGCCATCTGCCTTGAAACACAGAACTATCCCAACGCAACAGCCTACGAGCACTTCCCTTCACCGGTACTGAGAGTGGGGGAGACCTTCTGCTCTGAGACCGTCTACGCCTTCGGTACCGTTTGATATGCAGGAGCTTCATTTAAAGAGGAAGAAATACCCGGATGTACAGCAATACCGCTTTCAGCTGATGGACATAAAGAGCGAAAGGGAGCTATGAGCCTTTTTCAGAATTATTCCGTGGCAGGACTGCCGGTAAGCGTCACAAGAAAGCGGGTAAAAAACCTCTCTCTGCGCTTTGCAAAGGACGGCCGATCTCTCAGTCTGACCGTACCGTATTTTGCGTCAGACAATAATATCCGTGACATGCTATTGAAATCTGAGCCGTGGGTCAGAAAGAATATGTCCGGCGTGCAGGAGAAAGCCTCGGCGGAGGTTAAACCCTTTGTTACCGGCGATACCATCTGGCTCTGGGGCAGGGGTTATACCGCGGAGCTTATTAATTCCGACGGATTCGGTATTGTTCTCAGGGGCGATACAGCCTTGTTTTATGCACCTGCTGACAGCGAAACACAACAGAGGAAAGCCTTCCTGCGGGAGTGGTACAGGGCACGGCTGTATGAGAAGGCGCCCGGGTATTTATCGAAGCTATCGGAAATGACAGGTCTTGTGCCCTCGGATTGGTCGGTAAAAGCCATGAAGACCCGCTGGGGCACCTGCAACTGCAAGACGGGAAAGATCTGGCTGAGTCTCTATCTTGCACAGAAGGACGAATGTTGTTTGGAGTATGTCATTCTTCACGAGCTGTGCCACCTGAAATATCACGACCATGGGGATGGCTTCAAGACCCTGCTCGGTCACTATATGTCGGACTGGAAAGAGAGAAAGAAGCTTCTTAACGCCGTACCCACGGACCCGGTCTGAGGATGATTATATGAGAGATACAAGAATGGAATACGGCAGCGAGTTCGATATTGACTCCTCAAAGCCGTTTATTACATCAGCCCCCTCAGGGCTGGATATTGTAGACGCCGTATATTACCGCAGCGGCAGAGACGCCCTGAAGGCGCTGGCAGACATGGCGGGTGAGAGTTACGACACTGTATTGCTTCCCGCGCTGTGCTGTGAATCCATGATCCTTCCGTTTGAGCTAAAGGGAAAGAAAACCTGTTTTTATAAGCTGAGATGCGACTTAAAAGGAAATGAACAGGATGTGAGGTCAAAACTCAAACCGGGCACCATATTCCTGTATATGCGCTATTTCGGCATAGTACCGTTTTCCGATGAATTTCTCGGCAGCGTCAGGAGAGATCATCCACATGTTATCATGGCCGAGGATCGCACCCATGATATTATAATACCCCGGGAGAACGAGGGGTTCCGGCCTGATGTGATGCTGGCGTCCGTCAGAAAATGGTCATATCTCCCCGAGGGCGGAGTCCTGACCGCAAGGCTTCCTGTGACTGACAGCGTTTCCGACAGACGCTTCGGCGATATGCGTGCTGAAGCTATGGAGAAAAAGAGCCGGTATCTCCGGTGCTGGCGGCCGGAAGTGAAGCAGGAGTTTCTTCATGAGCTCTCCCTTGCCTCCGACATACTTGATGAGGGGCCTGAGACAGTGACCGTCACGCCGGAGTATATGGACATTCTCACCCACACGGATTTTGCGGAAATACTTCGCAGAAGACGGGAGAATGCTGCCCTTCTGCATGAAAGAATAAAACCCCTCGAAAAAGAGGGGAAGCTGCGTCTGCTGTCAGACCATCCGGAGGACAGCACCCTGTATTTCTGTATTCTCATTGAGAACAGGGGACAGGTGCAGCGGGCGATGGCAGAGCGCAATGTTTACTGCCCTGTTATATGGCCGATGCCGGATGAATGTATAGGGATCTGTGAGAATGCCCAGTATGCTGTTGACCATATGCTTGCCATTCCATGTGATCAGAGATACGGTATTGAAGATATGGAGTATATCGCCTCGTGTCTGAGGGAGGTAATGAACTGATGATTACCGTAAGCGCCGGAAGGCCAAATAATAAAAGAATACCAAAAGAGGAGCGCTGTTATGAGCTTCTGGACTCTCTCGGTATCGGATATATGCGTGCAGACCATGAGCACGCCGACACCATGGAGGCCTGTGCCGCAGTAGAGGAGGTTATCGGCTGCAGGATATGCAAAAATCTGCTCCTGACCAACAGGCAGATGACCGAGGTGTATCTTCTCGTTATGCCCGGAGAAAAGCCCTTTAAAACTAAAATCCTCTCGAAGCAGATAGGCACGGCCCGCCTGTCCTTTGCATCACCTGAGCAGATGGAGCAGTATCTTGACATTACCCCCGGCTCGGTGAGTATACTGGGATTGATGAACGATAAGGATAACGCTGTTCACTTCCTGGTTGACCGTGATCTTTTGAAGGAAGAATTCTTCGGCTGCCATCCCTGCATAAATACATCCACGCTGAAAATATCCACAGAGGATGTTTTCGGGAAGCTGGTGCAGGCTATGGGAAACGAACCGGTTTTTGTGGAGCTTCCATGGAATATAGAGTCATACTAATCACTGATAGAAATCAGACAATCTTTGCGGTAAAAATTGTGCCGTACTTCGTTAGCTTCCTTGACCGTATATCTCCATTATGCTCTGCGGAAGCTGCCTTGTCCGGCGCATTTTTTCCTCGCAAATCTTTGTCTTCTTCTTATCAGTGCTTAGTATAAAAAACCGCTGAGAGTCGATCTCAGCGATTTTTTGTCATTCATAAACTCTCGGCACCCGTTTTGACACCGCACAGAGCAGCTCATAGGGTATCGTATGGGCGGTCTCGGACAGAGCGCATATATCATTATGCTCGCCGAATATTTCCACCTCACTGCCCACATCCACATCCGGCAGATCGGTGAGATCGGCCATGCACATATCCATGCAGATGTTGCCCCGCTGGGGAGCGAAGCCGCCTTTTGCGTAAAATGAGCAGGAATTGGAGAGTATTCTGGGCAGACCGTCGGCATAGCCTATTGCCAGAACGCCCATTCTGGTGCGGCGGGCAGTCTCAAATCTTCTCCCGTAACTGACCGAAGTTCCGCTCTCATAGTATTTGATTGTACTGACCGTTGTAACAAGGCGCATACACGGTCTGAGCCCGAGCCTTCCGGAAGTATCGCCGTAGCCGTATAGGAGAAGCCCCGGCCTGACCATATCCAGCGCCATTTCCGGGTAATTCACCACAGCGCCGGAATTGGCACAATGTCTGATCTTAAAGCTGATATTGCCCTTATCTCCGACAGCGGAGATAACATCCGTCAGAAGCTTAAACTGGCTTCGGGTATACTTCTCGTTCTCTGCGCCGGCTTCATCGGATACGGCAAAATGGGTATAAATTCCCTCCGGCTCAAGTCCCGGCAGGGTACAGGACTTAATAATATTGTCAACGCCGTCGTCAAAGTAGTCACCGGCGCAGAGAAATCCCAGCCGGGACATACCTGTGTCCACCTTGATATGTATTTTAAGTGTTCCTCCAAGCTTGCGGGCTTCCTCGGAGTATTCCAGCGCTTTTGCGAGACAGGTGACGGTCTGGGTAATATTTGATCTGATGAGAGTTGAGGTATAAGCTGCCGGAGTGTGACCCAGAATAAGGATGGGTATCGTAATGCCGCCGTCACGCAGTTCAAGCGCTTCATCCAGACAGGAGACAGCCAGATAATCGGCGCCGTTGTCCTGCAGGAGACGCGCCACATTCATGGCCCCGTGACCGTAAGCGTCGGCCTTTACCACGCCCAGAAATCGGCATCCCCCGGGGAGCGCGGCACGGATAGCGCGGTAGTTGTGCCTGATGTTTTCAAGGCTGATCTCAGCCCATGTTCTCTTTTGCAAATCGTTCATTATCTGTACTCCCAGTCGCGAAATTCTATGTATACTTTCACTATGCCCTCTGACGCGATCTCGGCGCGCATAGGCTCCATTGTATTCCCAAACCAGACTCTGCATGAGCTATGGTCATCCGGCACAAGCTCAAACGACATGGTTTCCCCTGAAAGGGAAAAGGACTCATAATAACCGCTCTTCATGGCGTTTATCATAAGGGGCAGAGCTGACATCGGAGACAGGCCGAACTCGTCAAGATCACCTGTCTCGAGGATCACATCCTCATAAACAAGGCTTGTGGAGCCGTCAGATATATGGGCTTTGATGCCCTGAATGAGAGAAGGGGACAGTACCGTTACAGTTCCTTCGCCATTACTCTCATCATAGCTGAGAGTGAACCTGGCGGTTTTGTCCTCATACTCGGCTCTCAGGTCAACTGTGCACGATATACTTGAAGCAGATGACAGACCCTCAGAAAAGCTCTCCCATTTGTTTTTCGCGTTGCGGGAATTTCCGCAGCCGGACAGGAAAACGCAAACAAGCAGAACAGCCACAGCACATATCCTTTTCATCATATCCTCCTGAAGAAAGATTGATAAATGATATGTGACTCTGACCATTATAATCACAGTTTATGTGTATGTCAAACAGCATTGCTCCCACGGACAGAAAACAGCATTAAAAATAATGCTGAAATCGTTGTTTTTACTATTGAAAATGTTCATCCTTTGTGATAAATTATACAGGTCATTGCGAGGAACGGGAAAATAGCTTCGGAATTATCTGACAGAGAACGGGGGTCACCGGCTGAAAGCCCCTGAGAGATATGGAAGCTTAGTTCGCCCGGGAGCTCCGGCCAATCACCGGCGTGAGGTGCGCGTTAAGCACTTGAGTGCGATCTTATGATCGAATGCGGGTGGTACCGCGGAAGCTGTGCTTTCGTCCCTTTTGGGGCGGAGGCTTTATTTTTTTATAGGAGTGTGTGGAATGAAGGAAATGATGCAGGGACTCAGAGAGTCATCGATCAAGGCAATACTCGGCTGTGCAGACACCGATACACTGGAGAGTCTGCGGGTAAAGTATCTGGGCAAAAAGGGTGAACTCACCTCTATTCTCCGCCAGATGGGCAGTCTGTCCGCTGAGGAGCGTCCGATTATGGGTCAGCTTGCAAACCAGCTGAGAGCAGACATTGAGAAGGCTATCGACGAGAGAAAGACCGCTCTTGCCAGTGCAATGCTTGCGCATCAGCTTGAAAAGGAAGCAATAGATGTTACTATGCCGGGAAAAGAGAACCTGGTAGGACACAAGCACCCCATGTACAATGTGCTCGATCAGATCAAGGATATTTTCATCGGTATGGGCTTTGAAATTCTGGACGGCCCCGAGGTGGAGCTTGCCGAATACAACTTTACAAAGCTTAACATTGACGAGGGTCATCCTTCAAGAGACTGGACCGATACCTTTTATCTGTCGGAGGACGGCTCCAGACTGCTTCGTACCCAGACCTCTCCTATGCAGATCCATGCCATGGAGACAAAGAGCCTGCCTATCCGCATCCTGGCTCCCGGCCGCGTTTACCGCAAGGACGAGGTAGACGCCACCCATTCTCCCATGTTCCACCAGATAGAGGGTATGGTCATAGACAAGGGCATCACTATGTCCGACCTGAAGGCCACTTTGAATCTTGTTGTTGAGAAGATATACGGTGAGGGCACTGTGACCCGTTTCCGCCCCCATCATTTCCCGTTTACCGAGCCCAGCTGCGAGATGGACATCCAGTGCCACAAGTGCGGCGGCAAGGGCTGCTCCACCTGCAAGGGTGAGGGCTGGATAGAAGTTCTTGGTGCCGGTATGGTACACCCCAAGGTGCTCTCCGGCTGCGGTATCGACCCCGATGTGTATTCCGGCTGGGCCTTCGGTATGGGCCTTGAAAGACTGGCAATGGGTGAGTATAAGATCACCGACCTGCGTCTCATATTCGAGAACGACACCAAGTTCCTTGAACAGTTCTAAATAAAGATAATGTGAGGAGAAGTATTTATGAATATGTCGAGAAAATGGCTCAATGAATTTGTTGACCTGAGCCTTGAAGAATACGATGACAGAACTTTTGCCGAGGCCATGACGATTTCCGGCTCCAAGGTTGAAGTGACCGAGGATCTGAGCGAGAGAATAAAGAATGTGAAGGTCGGTAAGATCCTCTCCATTGAGAAGCACCCCAATTCCGACCATATGCTGGTATGCCGGATCGATGTGGGAGAGGCAGAGCCTGTGCAGATATGCACCGGTGCATGGAATGTTCATGTGGGCGATATGGTCCCTGCCGCACTGCACAATTCCGTTCTTCCCGGCGGCGTGAAGATCACAAAGGGTAAGCTCCGCGGCGTCACCTCCGACGGTATGCTCTGCTCCCTGAAAGAGCTGGACTGCACCACCCACGATTTCCCTTATGCCGTCATTCAGCCCGCTGCGCTCCTCCGGGATTATCACCCCATCGACCCGGCAAAGCCCTCTGTTTCCGAAAGCATCAGGCCCGGAGACAAGATATTCGGCAAGGTCCTCTGCGCCGAGGCGAGATGTGTAGAGAAAGCGGGTGTCAATCTCTGGAAGGTCACAATTGACATGGACGGTCAGACCGCAGAGACAGTTACCCCATGCCAGAACATCCATGTCGGAGACCTGCTGGCATATGACACAGCAAAGGAGCATATCTGTACTCCGGACGACCTGCACGCAAAGCAGGAGGAGTTCCCTCATTGCATCACAGACGGTATTCTTATCCTCCATGAGGACTGCAGACCCGGTGACGATGTGGCTGTCATGCTTGGTTTTGACGACCATGTTGTAGAATTCGAGATCACTCCCAACCGTCCTGACTGCCTGTGCATGATCGGTCTTGCCAGAGAGGCATCCGTCACCTTCGGTAAGGAGCTGAAGCTCCACGAGCCCGTTGTCGAGGCAAAGGCCGGAGGCAGCATCAATGATATGGCAAAGATCATCATTGAGGACCCTGTCCTTTGCCCCAGATACACCGCCCGTATGGTGAAAAATGTTAAGATCGCCCCCTCCCCGGCCTGGATGCGGGAGCGTATTCGCAATGCCGGTATGCGCCCCATCAACAACATAGTTGATATCACCAACTATGTCATGCTGGAGTACGGCCAGCCTATGCACGCCTTTGATTTCAGCTGCGTTGCAAATCATGAGATCCATGTCCGCACCGCAAAAGAGGGCGAGACAATAAAGACCCTTGACGGCACCGAGAGAAAGCTTACTGCCAATATGCTCTGCATCTGTGACACCGATAAGCCTGTGTGCGTTGCAGGCGTTATGGGCGGCGAGAACAGCGAGATCGTCGGTGACACCGATATGGTCCTCTTCGAGAGCGCCAACTTCAACGGCACCTCTATCCGCCGTACCGCTACCGCTCTGGGTATGCGTACCGACGCGTCCTCCCGTTACGAGAAGGGGCTTGACCCCCAGAACACCTATAAGGCGGTCCAGAGAGCCTGCGAGCTTATAGAGCTCCTCGGTGCGGGCGAGGTAGTAGAGGGAATTATAGATGTGGTTCCCCAGCCTCTCAGGGAGACGACCCTTATGCTCGAACCGGATAAGATCAACGCTCTGCTGGGCACTGAGGTGAGCAAGGAGAGAATGATTAGTATTCTCACCGATCTCGGCTTCACCATGGAAGGCGACCTTATCCATGTCCCTTCATGGCGCGGCGATGTGGAGCACTACTCTGATATAGCAGAGGAAGTTGCCCGCTTCTACGGCTATAATGAAATACCTGTGAAGTTTACAGGCGCCATAAGCACCTGCGGCGGCTTCACCGACGCCCAGCTCTGCGAGCGTCAGATCGGCCAGACCTGCCGCGGCCTGGGTCTGGATGAGATCATCACTTATTCCTTCATCAGCCCCAGCTACTATGATAAGATCAATCTTCCCGCAGATTCCGCCATGAGGGACAGTCTGTGTATTCTCAATCCTCTCGGAATGGATAAGTCCATCATGCGCACTACCGTTCTGCCCTCCATGCTGGAGATCCTGACCCGCAACTACAACTACCGCAACAAGAAGGCGTACCTGTATGAGATTGGCCGCATCTACCTCAAGCGGGAGGACGGTCTGGCAGATGAGCCTAAGATCATCTCACTGGGCGCATACGGCGTGGATGTGGATTTCTTCACCCTTAAGGGATGGGTGGAGGCGCTTCTGAGGGATCTCAAGACCGCGACTCCCAGGTTTGTCGCCGAGAAGAATAATCCATCCTATCACCCCGGACGCTGCGCAAAGGTCTTTGTTAACGACACATATATCGGAGTGCTGGGACAGATACACCCTGAGGTGGCAAATAACTACGGCGTTGATGTCGAAATGTACTGTGCGGAGCTGTCCTTCGATGCTCTCAATTCCGTGAAGGGTGCAAGACCTGTATATGTGCCACTGCCCAAATTCCCCTCTGTGAGCCGTGATATTGCCGTTGTGTGTGATAACGCGGTTACTGTCGGAGACCTGACCGAGTGCATTATGGATAACGGCGGCAAGTACCTCAAGAGCTGCACCCTGTTTGATGTCTATACAGGCCATCATATCGCCGAGGGCAAGAAGTCCGTTGCCTTCTCTCTGACCATGCGTGCAGATGACCAGACACTCACCGATGACCACGCGGAGGAGACTGTCAGGACCGTTCTGGATGCCCTGAAGGAGAAGCTGGGCGCAGTTATTCGCTGAATTTAAAAAATATTAAAAATTTTTAATTTATTTCGACTTTACTTGACAAATATATCTGATATAATATAGGCACAAGCTTAAGTAAAGGAGGGATTCCGATGGAAGGCCCAACAATAAAATTCACGGCGATGGATAACAAAGCCGAAATGAAAGAGATCTTGTCTTCAGTTTATAATTCATTGATGGTTAAGGGATATAATCCTATTAATCAGATAGTAGGTTACCTTCTGTCTGAGGATCCCACATACATCACTAATTATAACAAGGCCAGAACACTTATCTGCCGTCTTGACAGGGACGAGCTGATGCAGGAGCTTCTGAAATCGTATCTCGAAAAGTAAAAGTTTGGCTATGCCTCCCCTCATTTAAGAGGGGAGGCTGTTTACTGCTATAATAAAAAGGCAGCAGAGCAAAAGCTCTGCCGCCTTTTTTTGATTGAACTGTATTAAGAAAAATCAGATCTTCATGCAGACATCCCATGCGCGCCAGATAACGGTACGCAGGTTGCCGATTGCAACACAGTCGCCGACCTTGTGAGCGTTCTTGGTCTTCTCGGTGCCTGCAACAGGTGCGGGAACAAAGCCGATACCATTGACGATGTTGTCAAACTCAACTTCCTCAGTGGAGCCGTCCTTATGCTTGACAGTGGCAACGCCGTCACCGATCTTGGTGATGGTGCTCTGCAGGTACACGGGAACCTTGTGGTAATCCATCGCGTCACGCAGGAAGGAGGTGTTGGCAAGGCAGGTAGCCTGAGCCGCGACCAGGTCGTTTGCGTACTCGACAATGATGGGGTGCTTGCCGGCCAGGATCAGGTCATAAGCTGCTTCGCAGGAGGACTGGCCGCCGCCGAAGAACAGGACCTTATCGCCAACGGGCTTCTTATCCTTCAGGAGATCTGTGAAGGTCATGCACTTATCGAAGCCGGGGATCATAGGCATGGTCCTGACAACAGAGCCGGTAGCAACAATGATCTCGTCGAAGCCGCGCATGGTGCCCAGATCGGTAACCTCGGTGTTGTAGTGGATCTCAACGCCGGCCTTCTCGATCTCTCTCTTGTACCAGCGGATAAGCTGCTTGTCATTCTCTTTGAAGGTCATTGCAGAAGCAGTCAGGAACAGACCGCCCAGCT
>JAZUJF010000175.1:0-13895 GCA_045642585.1 Candidatus Limivicinus sp. | reverse complement strand
CATCCTTTTACCAAATAAACCCTGTGCAGACCGAGAAGCTGTACGCCAAAGCGGTGGAGCTGGCAGGTCTCACCGGGAAGGAGACCGTGCTGGATGCCTACTGCGGCATCGGTACCATCGGCATCACCGCCTCCGGCCGTGCCAAACAGGTCATCGGCGTGGAGATAAACAGGGATGCGGTCAGGGATGCCATCGCAAACGCGAGGCTGAACGGCATCAAAAACTGCTGGTTCACCTGCGCAGACGCCGGGAAATACATGGAGCAGATGGCGCGGGAGGGTGTGAAGCCCGATGTAATCTTCATGGACCCGCCCCGTTCAGGCAGCGACGAGGTGTTTATCTCCTCTCTCCTGAAGACCGCCCCCGAGAAGATCGTCTACATCTCCTGCAATGTGGAGACCCAGGCCAGAGACCTGAAAATGCTCACCGACGGCGGATACCGTGTCCGGCATATCCAGCCGGTGGATATGTTCCCCTATACCGGGCATGTGGAGACCGTCGCTCTCTTGTCTCGAGCAAGATTGCGAGAATAGAACTATTGTCAGAGCGATAAATTGCAATTTGTGGAGGATCATATGCAGCAGAGTTTTATGTTGAATAACTTATCGGTTGATCTTATCGCGCAGAAGGTAATGGAATTCTGCGATAATCAGCAGGTCGACACAAAGAATGCGCTCCGTTACAGAATATCGGTAGAGGAGATACTGAACAGATGGATTGCTGCGAAGTGCGGTGAAACCGTTGTATTAAAGACCGGCAAGCGCATTGGCAGACCTTTTATCATTCTTGAGATGCCAGGAGAACAGAACAACCCGCTTAGCAACGAAGATACGGATACTTTTTTCTTTTCCAGCATCTGTGCTGATATGGACTATATGCCCCGATACAGCTATCAGAAAAAGAAAAATTGCATATTTTTCGAGATAAAACAAAAAAAGATGAATCAGCTTTTCAAGCTGCTGATTACGATTGTGCTGGGTGTGATGGCAGGCGTTGTTATGAAACTGACGCTGCCCGGTGACATAACGGCACAACTGCTGACGAATGTAATCAATCCGCTGTACACAGCACTGTTTCGGCTACTCGGATATATTTCAGGCCCGCTAATCCTTCTTTCCGTCATTTGGGGAATCTATGGCATCGGAGATGCCGGTATGTTTGGGAAAATCGGGAAACGCCTGATTCTTTCCTTCTTATGCGTTATTTTCGGAATTGTTCTCTGCTTTATGTTCAGCTTTCCGATGTTCAATCTGAAGTTTTTGCAAGGCTCATCGAATGAATCGTCGTTTGGAACGATCTTTGAAATGTTGCTTGACATCATCCCTCCAAACATCATCGCTCCGTTTTCGGACGGCAATACGCTGCAGATCATATTTACTGCGGTAATCTTCGGAATTGCCATGCTATTCCTCGGTAAGCGGGTGCAAACTGTTGCCGATATGGTGGATCAGATCAACTGCATCGTGCAGTTTATGATGGATCTAATCAGCCGTATGATACCGAGCTTTGTTTTTTTGATCGTGGTGCGGCTGATTTTGAATGACACATTTTCGATGATGAGTTCTATATGGGTGCTTGTGCTTGAATTCATCGCAGCGGCTCTGACCATCTGCACGCTGATGACAGTATTTACAGCGATCCACTGCAAAGTTTCGCCGTTGATGCTGATAAAAAAGAGCATGGCAACTTTCATGATCGCCATCACTACGGCATCCTCCGCAGCCTGTTTTGCCAGCAATGTGGATACCTGTGAGCGCAAGCTCGGCATTGATCGATCGCTTTCCAGCTTCGGCATACCGCTCGGCATGGTGATGTTCAAGACCAGCACGGCTGCCTATTATCTGCTGATTAGCTACTTTTTTGCTGGACAATTCGGCGTGGAATGTTCCGTCAGTTGGCTTGTTACTGCGGCGTTTATGGCGGCATTGCTCGCAGTCGCTACACCGCCGATCCCGGGCGGCGGCGTTATAGCATATACGATTCTGTTCAATCGGCTTGGCATTCCAGATGACGCGCTTGCAATAGTGCTGTCCGTAGATATTCTGTTTGACTTTATGCGTACCGCGGCGAATATGTACAATCTGCCGTTGATGTTGAGCAATATCGCCCTGCGAATTGGACTTCTGGACCGTGATGCAATGCGAAAGTAAAGTTCTTAAAGGCGGAAAGGAAATGCTGCTTGTAGAAGATGTAGATAACAGAGAATTTTTGCAAAGACTGCTGCAGGCTTTGTATGAGGAACTTCCTGCTATAAAGAAGAAATGAAAATCTAATAAATAATAAGGTGTATCGATTCCTTATGGCGGAACTATATGATGTTTCAGTTTCTGCAATAAACCAGCATCTGAAGAGAATATATGATGATGGCGAATTAACGCCGGAGGCAACTGTTAAGAAATACTTAACAGTTCAACCCGAAGGAGAACGCTCAATAAACAGGAACATCGATCACTACAGTCTTCAGGCGATATCATAATAATAAATCATCTTATCATTCCTTTGCTTCGCGTGATAAGATGCAGCGCTTTAATTACTCTTTGTGCCGACGCGAAGCAAAGAAATGGATGATTTATATGTTCATGTTCAGACCCATTCGGAAAAAGAAAAATGAAATCAGCACGGAAGACGCCAAAAAGCTGCTCCGCGCTTCCCGCAGAGGCATACTTGCCGTTAACGGCGATGACGGCTACCCTTACGCGATACCGATCAATTACCTTTACGATGAATCAACTGAAAAGATATATTTTCACGGCTCGCGCGTCGGGCACAAGGTCGATTCGCTGAAAAAGAGCGACAGGATATGCCTGACCGTGGTCGGACAGGAAACGGTAAAAGATGAAGCGTGGGCCCCTTATGTGAAGAGCGCCGTTGTTTTCGGCCGCTGTCATCTGATCGAAGACCGGGATGAAGCCATGAAAGCACTCAAAAGCTTTGCGATGAAATATTATCCCGACGAGCCGACGGCGGACGAGGAGATATGCCGCTCCGCGAAAGCCGTTCAGATGTTCAGTATCGAAATTGAGCATATCAGCGGGAAAGAAGTTCAGGAACGATAGTTTGCTGTGACATAATAGTCTCATAGCTGAAAACAGGACATTTGCTCGTTTTATGTCCTGTTTTCAGCTATGTTTTTTAATTATGATAATCGTGAAAGGAGTGACCGATATGGATCAGCAAAAAACCGGAGCATTCTGTTTATCTCAGCATGATGCGGCCGTTCTGCAGGTCGCCGGCCATTATCATTCCGTCCTTTGCGTAATTGACGGTGCCGCCGTGAGCGAGTATATCCTCGGCGGTCTTCTCTCTGTCCTCACAGGTAAAGCCGATCATATTGATGCCTATCTCCTCCTCGCAGCAGGGGTGGGGGCGGCCGGGAACAGAGTAGGTAAATATCTCAAGGGTGGGATAGTCTGCGTGAAATCCGGGCAGCAGGATGTGCTGACCCAGAACATGGACGCCCTTTATGCCGATGACCTGCTCCTTGTAGCCGCCGGAGTGATCCTTCAGTTTGCCGAAATAGCTGCATCCGAACACATCGTCATAAAATCCGCACATCTTCTCCCAATCGGGGCAGATGATGTTCACATGGATGAACCGGACAGCCTCGGAGGTATCACCGCGGCGAAGCCTCTTGTCGGGCATGAGACCCAGAAGGCTGCCCGCCATGACCAGTTTTTCGGAGAACGCGCCGGTGGCCGGGAAGGGAATATGGAACTCCACCACATTTCCCTCAGGGTCCTTGCAGTACACGCAGGGATGGATCTCAGGCTTCTTCATGGTGGACCAGAAGCTTCCTCCGCATTTGATAAAATTGCGTACTGCGCCCTTTACATCGCGTGTCTCATAGCAGGTATGGGCAAAGCCGCAGTCGTTTATTCCGGAATTGTCTCCCGTGGCAGCGGGAACGAAACCGAATACGGGGCCGCCTCCCTCCGGGAAGCCGGGAGCAGTCAGGCAGACGCCCTCTTTGCCCATGAGGAAGCTGTTATCCTCGGCGTCTTTGAAGCCGACGGCCTTCTTATAGAATTCTGCCAGTGCCCTGGGGTCTCTTGCGCCTATCTGAACATAGGAAAAGCGTGTGTTTGACATATTCCGCACCTCTTTTTACTGATATTGCAATTATTTTAACAGTATTGCCCGCCTCCGTCAATCGCGGCAGGCATACTGTTTTCCTATTGATGGGATAAATAAAAGCAAATATCCGAGCTTTTAAGGCAACACCGCATAATGCGGCAAGAGCAGATACTGAGAGAAAATGGGTTCTGATGACGGCACTTTTTCGCAGGAATACTTCGTGTATTGCAAGAAAAAGTGACTAAATGATAAGTGAGCGCCCAAATCTTTGATTTGGCTTACGCGAACTTACACAGAGGGGGGCACATTTTATCCGGTAGATGCCGCAGGCGTATTATGCGGTGGTGCCTTAAGTAAACACAGTATAAACGGCGCGCCGCAGAATGATGTATTTTGCGGCGCGCCCTTATTCATTATTTAAGATTTCCAAGAACCGACAGGAGCTTTTCATCCGTCACGGGTGCGAGGATAAAACCGTCTGCCCTGCAGCGCATGGCGCGAACCGCGTCCTCCTCGTTGTCGCTTATGATAGCTGCCACCATCCACGGCTGTGCGTCAAGGGCAGCCTTCATAAGCTCAAAGCCGTCTCCCCCGGAGAGGGAAGCGCAGGTTATGAGCATATCCGCACGCTCAGAGCACAGGTATTCCCTGACTTTTTGGGGAGAGGAGAACAGGAGATACTCATTCTCAGGTGCCAGAAGCTCCAGCTTGAGAGCAAGCTCTCTGAGGGCAGCTATATCTGTGTCCGCAAGGACAACTACTCGACTCAGACCGTTCATTGTGCTCCTCCCGCTGCGGCAGCTGTGGTATTGAGCTGTTGTCTGGCAACCAGAGCACGGAACATTCCGTCCGTGTCGGCCATAAGCTCCTCATAGGTGCCGTCCTGTATGATCCTGCCGCCGTCAAGGACTATGATGCGGTTGCAGGAGCGGATGGTAGACAGGCGGTGAGCAACAACTATTCTGGTGCATTTCAGGCTGTCCAGAGACTCCGTCACCTGCTTCTGGGTGATATTGTCCAAAGCACTGGTGGCCTCGTCGAATATCAGCACTCTGGGCTTGGGGGCAATGGCTCTTGCGATCATCAGCCGTTGAGCCTGACCGCCGGAGACGCCGCCCGTCTCGGCGCTGATGAGTGTATTCATTCCCATGGGCATATTCCGAATATCCTCTTCGATACCCGCAAGCTTTGCCGCCTCCCACGCGTCATTTACCGTGAGCCACGGGGCGGAGATGGTGATATTGGAGTAAATATCGCCGGGAAACAGCTTTCCGTTCTGGAGCACGACGCCGATATTACGCCTGAGAGAGGTCAGATCCAGCTGGTTAATATCCTTGCCGTCATAGTAAATAGCGCCCTTTTCCGGCTTTTCAAAGCCGAGCAGCAGACGGATCAGGGTGCTCTTTCCGCAGCCTGTGCGTCCGACAATGGCCACATACTGACCCGGGCGGATCTTCAGACTCAGGTCGTTGACAATGAGAGGGCCGCCCTCCTTGTAGCGGAAGGAAACATGGTTCAGCTCTATGCCGCCGTGAAGGGAGCTGACATTTCTCTTGTTCTCCGCTATTTCGGGCACAGCTTCGAGAATAGGCTTCACCATGTTGAGAGAGGGGCGGATAGTGGCGACGGTGGCAATTGCCCCTGCCAGGGCGGCAAATGCGCCGCTCACAAGACCATAGGCCGTATTAAAGGCCATAAATTCCGCCTGAGAAACACTGTTTGATGCGGCGATAAAATAAATGACAACAATGCCGATCTCGGCAATGACTACGCCGATAACTCCGGAATATTTCACAAGAGCGGGGGGATCATAGCGGAGCTTTGAAGCCTCAGAGTAGACCTTCGCCCATTTGGAGAAGGCTCTCTTTTCGGCGCCGGCAAGACGGATCTTCTGGACGCCGGAGATAAAGGAAAACAGCATCCCGCTCTCTGAAGCCGAAGACTCCATCATGCGTTCGTTCACCTTCATCTGCACAAATGCCGAGAGCACAGAGAACACCAATGTTGCAAATATCACGCACAGTGCCGGGATCAGAAGCTTCGGGGCATACGCGAATATCTGCCCTATGTACAGCAGTGAGAAAAGTCCCGTGAAGCCCGCGGAGATGAACGCATCGGAGAGCATAGCGCACACATCGTTCATGCAGCCCAGGCGGGTCATAAGCTGACCGGTGGAATATTTGCGGAAGAAATCCGCAGGCAGAGACAGGACCCTCATCATTGCGGCGGTCTCCACCTGCATGGAGGTCTTCATGGTAATACGCTGGTTCACAGTGGAGCGGACGATGTTCATAAGCATGGTGGACACCGTGACGCCGATAAACAGGCACGCCAGCGGCGCTATGAGCCCCGACAGCTTCTGGGGAATTATCGTTCCGAATATTGCGGAGTTAATGGCCGGGGTTATCATGGTTATTCCGGTGACCATCAGAGTAATTATACCCATGAGCACGAAGTCTCCCACCGAATAACCGGACAGGATGAACTTAATGAGATCCATCACCGTCAGCTTTTTCTGGGGCAGGGGTCTGTAAAAGCACAGCGCCTCATCCTGAATTTCCTCCGCTGTCCGGGCATCGACCCTGACCTTCCTGCCGGTATCGTAGTCAAAATAGCTGTAGCCTCTGGCGAAGCCCGGAATAAGGGCGCAGAAGGTGCCGTTCTTTTTCTGAGCAAGCATCACTCCGCCGCAGTCCTTATACCAGCCCGTTGTCAGTCTGACCGTGCGACGCATAATTCCCGATGGGCGCAGAAGGAAGTCCAGCTGATCGTCTATCTGAGTAATGTCCTTGGGGATCTCACGCTTTGCAATATGGAAATAATCGGATATTTCATCCAGCGCGGCCTGCATTTTGCGTTTCTCGCCCGCAAGAGCCGAGCCCGCTCCGACGATAGAGTAGGTAACCTCTGCCAGAGCGTCGCTGAGCTGTTCATTGTCGCTCAAAATGCGCTGGCGTATCTGTTCGTCAAACCAACCCATGTGCCGTCCCCCTTTATTCGTTAGTCACGAGCTGGGTGTACAGCCCGCCGGATGCGATAAGCTGATCGTGGGTGCCTCGCTCCTCCACCTTTCCTTTGTTCAGGACGATTATCTCGTCGCAGTCACGGATGGTGGAAAGGCGGTGGGCGACCACCACGCTGGAAATGCCTCTGTTCTTTATTGCGGAGATCACGCCGTATTCCGTGGCGGCGTCCAGCGCGCTGGTAGCCTCGTCCAGAATAATGATCGTGGGATCCTGAGCCAGGACGCGGGCGATCTCCATTCTCTGCCGCTGACCGCCGGAGAGGTCCTGCCCGTTATTGGAGAGCATTCCGTCATATCCTCCCTCGCGGGATACTATATCGTCGTGTATCTGGGCATCTCTGGCCGCGAGTATCATCTCGAAGTCCTCAATGCTGTTATCCCACATCTTTATGTTGTTTCTGATAGTATCCTCAAACAAGACGATGCTCTGATCCACGACGGACAGAGAACCTGTGAACACCTCCCGGCTGATATCGGATATGGGTTTTCCGTCGAACAGTATCTCGCCGCTCCAGGGCTTATAAAGGCCGGATATGAGCTTTGAAAGTGTGCTCTTGCCGCAGCCGGAGGGGCCGACAAAAGCGACGCTCCTGCCCGGCTCAAGAGTCATGGAGAAATTCTCAATAAGAGGAGCTGCCAGTCTTGAATAGCCGAAGGTCACATTTTTAAGCTCGATCTTTCCGCCAAGCTTCGACAAAACCACATCCTCGGGGGGAAGAGCGTCGGAATAGTCCACATCTGCCGGGTACTCCATGACATCCTCTATGCGCTCCATGTCGGTGCGCATCTCTGTCATGCTCTGTCCGGCGGAGATAAGGGACTGGGCCGGCGCGGAGAAGGAGGTCATAAAGCCCTGGAAGGCCAGGATCATACCGGCAGTAAACTGCCCGGAAACGGCCAGATATGTACCCAGCATGAGAATAGCTATATTAGCCAGCGAGGATACAAGCTCCGGCACGGAGCCGAGGAACATATTCAGCCGCACGCCTTCGCACTCGCCCTTCTGAACAAGCGCCTGATATCCGGCCCATTTTGCAAAGAAGCCGTTCTCGGCGCCGCTGGCCTTCAGCGTCTCTATCATATCCATGCCCGATGCGGCAGTATTGGCCATATTCGCCGCGTCGCGCATCATGGCCCGGGAGATGTTTATGCGCTTCTCGCTGATTATGGCGGCAGTTCCCAGATTTATAAGTATCGACGCCACGCCCACGGCTGTCAGCAGCACGCTGTATCGGAGCATGACCAGAAGATAGACTATAAGCTGAGCGAAATCCAGCAGCAGAGGCGCTGCGGTGTTGATGATGGAGGATGCTATGCTCTGATTGAGGCTCTTTCTCATGGCAAGGTCTCCGGAGGAGCGTTGAGAGAAGAACTCCATAGGCAGACGCAGGACATGCCACATATATCCGGAGGAGGCCACCGCGTCCAGCTTGCCCTCAAGCTTGAGGTTGTATACCGTCGAAAAGACGGTAACAATGATCTTGATAAGGGCCAGCACCGCCATCAGTATGGTAAACGGGTACAGCCAGCTGTCATACGCCCCGGAGAGCAGATAGTCCATGAACACCCGGCTCATAACGGGAGAAATGACATTCAAAACCGAGGTGATGAGGCTTGTGAGGATAACGAACACGATTATCGGCGCTGTCCCCTTCAGCCGTTTCTTTGCAAAGCCCAGTATGCTCTTTCTCTTTCCGCCGGGCTTAAAGCTCTCTCCCGGCTTGAAGCTAAGGCACACGCCGGTGAAGGAGCGGTCAAACTCCTCCATATCCACCTCGACCCTGCCTCTGCCCGGGTCGCAAAGCACGGCCTTGTCACCCTTGAAACCGCACAGCACCACAAAATGGTTGAAGTCCCAGTGGATAATGCAGGGGAAGCTGGCGTCACGGACATCCGCAAGCTCCAGCCTATATGCCGAAGCCTCCAAACCGTAGCTCACTCCGGCGCGGTATATATTGGCGGCATTGGAGCCGTCTCTTGACACGCCGCAGTCAAGTCTTACCTTTTCAAGGGGCAGCCACAGGCCATAATAGGCCAGTATCATATCCAGACAGGCAGCGCCGCACTCCAGCGCCTCCATCTGCATGACCACCGGCACCTTGGCCACTTTCCCTTTTACAGGGGATTTTATCTTTCGTTTTTCAGACATAATGATTATCCATTCCGCCGCTTCGCGTCGGCAAAAAGAGGAATGAGAGCGGCATCTTACCACGCGAAGCAAAAGAATGATAAGATGATTATTCATTATGAGCATATGCCTGTGAAAGAAATATTCACACTATGCTCCCACGCGGAGCTCCCACGCAATACTGTTTTTCCGTATATCCGGGATTTCACGCCCTGTCAGGCAGCCATCCCGAGCCCGTCAGCTGATGAAAAAGTCAATAGGCCGGATTACACCGGTTATTATGGTCACGGTCGTGAAGCCGTCGGCCACATGATCTGAGGTCACGGTCACCTTGTAGTTCCAGTCCCCCAGGTCGAGCATATATATTGAGTAGTCGTCAAGCTCGGCGCTGGCCTCTTTGAGAGAAAGGGGGCTGGCCGAGACCTCCTGCACAATGCCTTTTAATTCCGATCCCACAGTACATTCAGTACCCGGCTTGACATTGGCAACGGACTCTTCACTCATGAAGCATGTGATCACCCCGTCTGACGCTATTCCTTTGCAGGTGACCGTACTTGGCAGAGTGCAGGTCGCGCTCCACACGAAAAACGCCGCCAGAAGCACGATGATCGCAGCAAGCAGCACATAAACGCTGATGCTGGTCACATGGATATATGTATCAAGCTGGTCGGGAGATGATATCCTGTCCAGACTCTCCTTCCTGAAAATCGTTTTCTTTTCCTGCTGATCCATAATTATCGTATCCGCCTTTCATACTATTTTTCTACTATTGTCTTTGATATGTCCATGTTCTATGCGAAAATCATATTCTTCTGAGCTTCTTCTCCCAGTTTCCGAAGAAGTAGTACAGCATGAGGCAGGTGGCGCAGGTGATCCATCCGGCGGGATAGCCGAGGCTGATGGCATATATTCCGCCGCCGAGAAGGGACGCCACATACAGATATATCTGTCTGAATACCACAAAGCACGCGAGCATGATTATCATTGTGGGCTTGGTATCGCCCATTCCCCGGAGAATACCGGAGAATATCTGGTCTGCTACCACGAAGAGATAGAAGGGAGAGATCATCCGCACGAACAGTGTGCCGTACCGCAGCACCTCCGGATCCTGATTGAACAGGCTGGTGAGCTGAGGGGCAAACACCATAAGGGGAACGGTCAGCACCACGAACAGGCTGATGCCTATAATGGCACCCCAGCGGGGAGCCTGCTTGACTCTGTCCATCCTGCCGGCGCCCATATTCTGGCCTACAAAGGTGGTAAGGGCTATTCCCAGACTCATAATAGGCTGCAGCACAAAGGCGTCCAGCTTCAGATATGCTGTCCAGCCCGCGAGACAGGCGGAGGCAAACCGGTTTATGTAGCTGAGCACGAACACATTGGAAAACGCGGTCACGCCCATCTGGAGTGATGAGGGCACGCCGATAACGCAGATAGTCTTCGTAATTGACCTGTCGAGGCTCAGCTTATTCAGCCGCACCCGGTAGCTGGCCCTGGAGCGGATCAGCATCAGGAAAACCAGAATCGCGGAGACGAACTGAGAGATTATAGTCGCTATTGCGGCGCCGGCGATACCCATCCCCAGACTTCTCACCATGTACAGGTCCAGCACCGTGTTCAGGGCACAGCAAAACATCAGGTAGTACAGCGGCCTTGTGGAGTCTCCGACGGCCCGCAGCATGGCAGCGCCGATGTTATAGAACATCAGTCCCGATATGCCCCAGAAGTATATTTTAAGATACTCCTCCGCCTGAGGGAAAACATCTGCCGGGGCATCCATGAATTTCAGCATATACGGAGTCATAAATACGCCCAGCAGAGTTGACACCACGGAGACTATCAGTGTCAGCAGAACGGTCGTCTGAACTGCCCGGGACAGGCGCTCATCGTCCTTTGCCCCATAGTACTGGGAGATCACCACTCCTCCGCCCAGAGCCAGACCGTTGAATATGCCGATAAGCATATTTACCACAGGGGTAGTGCAGCCCACAGCGGCCAGTGCCTGAGTTCCCACGAAGTTTCCAACGACGATGGAATCCACCGCATTATAGAGCTGTTGGAAAATGTTGCCCACCAGCAGCGGCAGGGCATATTCAATAAGCAGTTTCGGGATGCTGCCCTGAGTCATGTCAGTATCCCGTTTCTTCAGAAATGACAGCACGATATGATCCTCTTACAGGTTCGAGGCCCGTTTACCGGCTTCGAGCTTATCTTTCCTCTTTTTTAACTACCTGGCGCTCAACATACTGAGGCGAGGCATTGATACACATGAATATTCTTCCCACATACTCGCCCACAAGCCCCAGTACCAGAAGGATCGTTCCGCCCAGAATAAGGAGAATGGCCGTTGTGGAGCTCCAGCCAAGAGGCGCAAGCCCCACCGCGAAATGTCGGATAACAATAATGACGGCGTAGATAAAGCCCGCAAAAGCGGTCAGCGCGCCCAGATATGTGGCCATGCGCAGAGGCTTTATGGAGAAGGATGTGAAGCCGTTCATCCACAGGCTCAGAAGCTTTGAGAGGCTGTATCCGGACTCACCCACCTCTCGCTGGCGGTGGTTCACCGGCACATTGCAGATATTCTTTGTGGAGCGAAGCACCAGACCCATCACATAGGGGAAGGAGTGCTCATAGCGCAGCATCTCGTCAACGATAAAGCGCTGTGCGGCAAAGTAGCTGGTAAGGCTCAGCTCTCTGGGCTTTCCCAGCATTATCTCGGTCATAATGCCGTTTGCACGGCTGCCCAGATTGCGCAGGGAGCTGTGCTGCTTATGTCCATAGGAGGCATACACCACATCGTAGCCTTCCTCTATCTTCTCCAAAAGCTTGCCCACCTCACAGGCGGGAGTCTGTCCGTCGTCGTCAAGACACACGATCACATCGCCCCGGGATCTGCGCATACCGGCCATAAGGGCGGCGTGCTGTCCGAAATTCCGGGCGAGCTCGACGGCGGTAATTCGCCCGTCCCCTTCTGCGAGAGCGGAGATCACCTTGAAGGTCCCGTCGGGAGAGCAGTCATTCACAAGGATTATCTCATGCTCATATTCCGGAAGCTTCGCCATCGTGGAATTGATCTCATCCACCACTGCCGTCACGGTCTTTTCGGAGCGGTAGCACGGAATGATAAAGGATACAAGTTTCATTGTTTCTCCCCCATGTGAGAAGTCAGATCAGATGTAATACACAAATACGCCGAAAATAATAAGACCCATACCGATAAGCTTGTTTTTTGTCAGCTTTTCACCGAAGAAGATACGGCTCAATACCATTACCAGCGGGAAGCCCAGCGACTCGATGACCGGGGCGTTTTTGAAGTCAAGCCCCCTGTAGCCGAAGATAACGCAGATCGTGGACACCGCCAGCAGGAAATACCCGCTTATGACCCACGGGTTCAGGTATTCTCTGATCACATTTGCATACCCGATCTTTGCCGCCTTTTTCAGCAGCATCTGGGATATTGAGGACAGCACCACTGCCCCCACAAGAGCCATCCAGTATTTAAGCATCTCTGTTCACCATCCATATCCCGGCGAAGATTATCGTGATGCCCACGATGTTCTGCACCGATATGTGCTCATGAAAAATGAGCGCGGCCCAGAGGGTGGAGTAGAATATCGCCGCCGCCCGGTTTGAATACGCGATGGAGATATCCACCTTTTTCAGTATCTGCTGCCAGAAAACGGCATATATGCCCAGAATGAGGATCTCAACGCCGTAGCACAGGATGAAGCCCGGTGACAGGAAGGGATAGCCGCTGGCATATTTCGCCGCAATATCCGTGCAGGTGTAGAGGATGACCGCCAGCTGCAGCAGAATTATATAGATAAGCTTCGTTTTCTTCTTCAAAATCGGTCTCTCCCGTCATAGGAAAACAGACTGTCTATGCTTTTTTCCCGAAGCAGCGTGTATTCGCCGTTCCGGTTCAGGTAAATATTCGGCGCGGCATTTATAAAGCACGAATTGTGTACCGACATATATGCCCCGCAGCAGTGGAAAAGGAGCTTTGTATCATGCTCTACCAGATTATGTATGTCTCTGGGATAGAGCCTGTCCAGCTCCATGCAGGTGCTGCCCCCGATGATCTGCTCCCCTGTGTACTCCTCTCCCCCGTCTATCATGGTGAAGGGCGTGGGATGCGGATTCATAAAAGGATTGATATGCACAACACTGCCGTCTACGGTGACGATGCGGCTGCCGCGAATATCCCTGATATTCAGAACAGAGGTGAGGTAGTCCATTGATGTCGCCAGCACACCCGCGCCCGGTTCAAGGATAAGGGTGGTCACATCCGGGTCATAGAATCTGCGGAGAACGGAGCAGATCGTCCGGGCGTACTGCTCACAGTCCGGCTTTCCGGGGAAGAAATTCCCGCCGAAAAAGCCTCCGCCCATATCCACGAAGTCCAGAGCGTCAGGAGATAGCTCTTTTCCTATCTCAACGGCTTTTTCCGAAATCGTCTCAAATATTTTAAGACTGCGGGTCCTGCTGCTCTGGTGCATATGAAGCCCCGAGAGCTTTATTCCCGCCTTTTTCAGCATATCCGCGGCCTTTTTCACATCGCCGTTCTCATAGGAGATGCCGAAGCGTCCCGGGATCCCCACGCAGGTGGTCTCCCCGGGGCAAAGCGCCTCGATGTCAAAATTCACCCTGAGCCCCACTCGTGCTTTA
>JAZUJF010000174.1:0-24608 GCA_045642585.1 Candidatus Limivicinus sp. | reverse complement strand
AGCATCACCAAAAGTGAAACAAGCGCCGCAAAGGAGTATGTCCTGACCGCCATCTGAGAGGATGTACCGGCAAAATTATCATCGAACAGCACAAGGTACTGCCAGATACAGGTTATTCCCGCCGGCAGGACGCTGCAGCCGAGAATAACAAGATTTTTGAAGGTCTTTCCCCTTCGGCAAATAAGCTCATACACCAGCAGTACGGCCAGCACCGGGATAAACGCAAACGCGAAATTCGGTTTGAAGGCAGTGCACAGGAACATATTGACCGTCAGCAGCAGCCAGTTTTTGAAGTCTATCCGACCCGCTCTCTCCCTCCAGCACCGCAGGAAATACAGGAGGGATGTGGGTACGAATACTCTGGAGAACAGAACGGTCATATTGTGATACTGGTTGCCGTTCAGCGCTCCCAGATATATCTCCTCCTGATACCCGGGGATGATCCACGGGCCGCAGACAAGAGCCAGATCGCAGGCAAGGAGCACAGTCCATCCGTTTATTCCGGGGAAAAGCTCACGGATAAGCAGATACAGAGTAAACAGCGTCAGCACATTTGACAGGGTAAGGCATACTGACAGCGCAGCGGGAGCAAACGAGTTATTGCCCGAGCCATACAGAAGATGGATAAGGGCTGAAGCGAGGCCGTAGTCATTGCCGCCGAGAGCCAGCTTGATATGGGCGGGGACATCGGAATAAATGTCTCCTGTTGCCACCTGATAGAATACCCTCTGCCACTTGCATATCAGGTATCCCGTCAGCAGCAGACACAGGAGCATAATGATCCTTCTGCCCCGGATATTTTTTTCGCTCTCCATATTTCGGTATGCTCCTTGAAACACTGTTTTCTGAAAAAACATTACTGCAATCAGAATAAACGCTCTACATATACAGTATAGAATAATCCTGTAAATATAGCAAGAAAAATAAGGCGGCACCGCCTAAGGTGCCGCCCGGAAATATCACATATCAGACATAATAGTTGGGTTTTCTGTGATCGTAGACAAACTGGAGCACAGGATCCACAACATAGGCCATAAACTTCATGTCCAGATTGAAGAAGTACACTGTGAACAGCAGAACGAACAGGGACACAATGCCGCCGAATACAGCGAGAAGAACTTTTTTCATGCTTTACTCCTTTCTTACCATGCGTGCTCGTCGGGCAGGAACTCAATGCTGGGATCCAGAGGCTCTTCACGCATGACAGTGCGCATATATTCATTGAACTGGTCACGGATAGCCTGACGGGTGTAGACTCGCGGATCGCACAGGTCATGGCAGACCCACACGAGATGGATGCCGCGCTCACGGGCCTGCTCCTCGAACTGTCCGTGCATACCGGTGAGAGCCTTGCAGGACATATGCTCCCACATCATGACCATATCGGCGTTCATTTTCTCGCAGAATTCCCACAGCGCATCCACCAGAACAGCATACCCGCCGTGAGTGCGGTTACGCATGATCATGTTCTCGTTGAGATATGCCATATCGTAGTATGCCTGCTCGCGGTTCTCGGGAGTATCCTCGTCTGCGATCTCCTTCTCGATGACCATACTGAGCATATCGGTGAGAGGAACAACGCCCCAGCAGTTGACCATCCAGTAGAGCATATCAATGACATACTGAGGCTGCACGCCCCACACAACGCAGCGGTGGCGGTACTCGGGAGCCATCATGGTCTTGCGCTCATAGCCCTGACGCACCAGCTTCATGATCTTGGCATTGATGGGCGGGAACTCATCGGAGCGGCCGCAGTTGCCCATATAGTTGGTGTCATTGTACAGGGAGAAGACAGAGCCGAAGAACTGGGGGTAATTCGTGGAGTTGATCTCGAGCCACTCCAAACGGTCACGGGTGGTCTGGTTTACACGCTTTGCACACTCAAAGTATGCCTTCCAATCCCACTTGACGCCCATTTCCTTCTCAATAAAGGCGATGGCGGCCTTCATATCCTCGGCGGCATACTTCTGTACATCGTCCTGAGTATGGCGCATGGGAGCGGCCAGCTGGAAGGTCTTTATGCCGTACTCGCGCTCAAGGCGCTTGGCGATAATACCGTTGCCCATAAGGGAACCGTCGCAGGTGGTATTGACCTGAACGGCGATCTTGCCCAGAACGGGGAAGTCGTCCTCAATGGAGATACCGGCCTCGGCCTCGGGCATGGGGCAAACATCTCCGGGGATACCGAACTGCTGTGCAACATCCAGATAGTGGGTGGTGGAATACTGATTAAGAAGGTTGGCGGAGAACATGGTGGGCACTTCGCGCAGGGTGGCTTTGAGCATGGGGAAGCCCATCATGAACGCTGTCATTGCGTTCTCATCGCACAGCACGCACTTGTCGGAGAACTCCTTGTCGTTGCCGCAGCGGCGGTCACCGCGCATGGAGTTTTTGATGCTCTGCGCAACATCCTTTACAACGAAGTCCATAGCGGTATGGGTGATACGCAGAGTCTCGTCACGCATACCCATAGTGAACTTGTCCAGCATATGAGGGACAGCCAGATAGTTTGCCATCCAGCGATAGCGGAACATACCCTTTATAAAGCCGCGGCCCATAGTGGCGTCGGCCATTAAGCCCCACAGGTAAAGCCAACGGCCAAAATCATACATGGTGTCCCTGACTCCGCGCCATTCGCGGCGTTTGCGGACCTTGCCCTGATCGAACAGTACGCCGTACTGCTTCTCGCCTTTCTTTTCCTTACCGTTAAAAACTACATTACAGGTCTTCATTATTTGCCGCCTTTCTGGATCTTCTTGATCTCAATGCTCTCCACGAAAGCCTGAACGCGGGTACGCATCTGACCCACGGAAGAAGCCACATTGTAGGGTCTGTCAACAGAGAGAACAGGGTATCCATAGTCCTTCTGGAGCATACTGGTGCCCATGAGCCGCTCATATGCCCAGGGATCGCAGAACTTTACCTGCTGATAGATAATGCCGTCGGCGTTGTATTCCTTTGCCAGCCTTGCGACATATGCCTTGCGTCCGTAGACCTTCTCCATATTCATCTGACGGGGGCACATGGTATCGTAGACATAGTGGCGGCAGACCTGAGTGAGGGCATCCTCGTCATCGGACAGCTCTATCACCTCTCTGCCGGGTCTGGAGCCGAAGCAGTAACGGTCAACGCAGACATACGCGCCGGATTCCTCAACGAGCTTGATAAGTCCGATATCCGACACCTCGGAGCCGACCACCGCAACTCTTGCACGGTAGGGCTTCTGCTCGGGCTCACGGGTCCTGAGCTCCTCCAGAGTCTCCTTCAGTATATCCTTCAGAAGATACTTGGGGCAGACATAGGTGGAAAGACACAGAACCGCGAACTCATAGCCGGTAATTCTGGGGTATAGCTCCTTGCGGAAATCGCCGATAGCGGTAATCAGCTCGCATATCTCATTATGCTCCTTCACGGCTGCGCGGATGGAGGCATCGGATATATCTATTCCGTAATGCTCCTTGAGGGGAGTGAGTATATGGTTCTTGCACTGGAGTACCAGAAGCTCAACGCCGTTGTCGTCAGCCTTGAGAGGAACCTCCATGTTCTCGTAGAAGAAATTGTCCTTATCCTTGTCCAGAGTATGCAGCAGCTCCATGTTCTCACCGCAGCGGTTCATCATGGTGCAGCCATCGGGGGAAACGAGGCAGTCGGCAAAGTTGAAGCCGCCCTCAATAGAGCGCTCCAGCAGGGCACGGGTGGTCTCGCACAGGAAGCTGGTCATATAGTAGGTCGCAATATCCATTGATCCGGTATTGGGAGCAAACAATCTGATACCGAAGGAATTGCCCAGATTCATAAGCGGCTCGGGAAGATTTTCACAGGTAAAAGCCGCGCATATCTTTCCCTCGCTCTTCGCCTTTACGATCAGCTCGTTATTGGCCGTCTGAAGAAGATTTTCAAGATAGGTCAGGTGCTTCAAATCTCTCATATGTATCCCTCCATATATAGGAATGAAATCACTCTTTGGTCAGCCTATTATATTATTAATCGCTTTTCGTGTCAATTTACTGTGACATATTTCGTCGGTTTGTATAAACATTTGCTCGGTCATTTGTCGTATTTGTCAATAAATTATCATACAGATCCGGAATTGCTGTTCTGTTGTTCGCTTTGTACATTCCGAAATCGAGCTAAAGTATGAAAAGGCCGCCCCCTATCCGGGGACGGCCTGAAAGGTCATGATCTTCTGCCGCAGCTCAGGTACATTCTCCATACAATAAATGCCATGAAGAAAACGCATACCGTCATGGACAGATAACAATAGGCAAACCAGTTTCCGTGTCTCTGTACCATGTACTCGGACACGCCTGTTCCCGCCAGAGCAAAGAACCAGCCGATCCACATTACCCAGTGGCGGGAAGTCCGGCCGTTGGCTCTCACGGAGTGAACGGAGTAATAGATCAGAAGCCCCAGAATCGACAGGGCAGAGATCATCTGCACAATAGAGACAAAGCCGTTAAAGTGCATATAGCTGGAGTCAAAGCGCATGGAGTCAAGCAGCAGCTCGCCGGCCGAATGGAACAGCAGAAACAGTCTGGCTATATTTCCCCGTCGGCTTCCGGAGACCATCGGGATGTTCCTTCTTGTATAGAACAGTTTCAGAAGCAGCAGGGTAAATACTGCCATGACCAGAAACTGGATGAAAAACACCGCCACACGGTAATCTGTGGTTCCGGCAGGGCTCGTATAGGGCACAGCGAAGGGCAGTCTCTGAAGAAACGGTATCTCCACGGACGCCTTGCTGCGGCATGAGCTGTTGAAGAGAGCCGACAGGCGGATAAAGCTCACGCACAGGGCGGCGGGGGGCGCAAAAGCGTCAAGAAGCTTTCCCACGCTGTCTGTAAATCCCACAGCCTTCACGATGAGTGCGGCTATAAATGTGCCAAGCAGTGCGCCGGGAAGCACATAGTTGCCGTGGGCATAGTTCGTCATTGCGTCCCGGAAGCTCAGATACTGCTCACTGAGGCAGTACCAGTCGATAAAGCGGCAGATGGGCACGGAGAACAGGACGGCAATGGGAACAAGCAGGAACATCGCCGCAGTATTCTCCCCGTCGGTACGGCGGAGGGACACGCCCATGAACAGAGCCGCCAGAATACCGAGAGCGATGATCACGGCGCTCCAGTATATTACGATATTTCCGCTGTATAATGCGATGCCACTTGTCATTATCCCACCTCCTCTTCCGGCAGAGCGGTTGCAAAGTAGATAATATCACTCATTGTACGCTCGGCACCGAAGTCAATGTGGTTGACGGGAAGACCGTCCATGACCATCTCGGAAGTCTGTCCGCCGTCAAGGGTATATGCCTTCTGCAGTCCCTTTGAGGCCAGAATACGGCCAAAGTCATTGATATTTGCTCTGGGGCGGGCGTCGGTGGTGTGGTTAATGGTCATGAGGAAATAGTGGAGCCTGTCCGACATACCGATAGCCGCGCGGGAATACTCGGTGTCGATCTCTCCGATAGGATAGTGTGAGCAATACTGGAACTCACCGTTATCCACTAGGACCGGGCCGAATGCCACGGAGAAGAGCACATCATTGTCCTCTATGAACTGCTGAGCTTCTCCCTCGCCCATAAGCTCCCCCGCTCTGGTGAAGAGCATATCTCCCTCGGAGGTGAAGAAGCAGGTATCCACCGTTGCGGGATTGTTGCGGTAAAGAGTGCGCTGATAGACCGTAATTCCCAGTTCACGGAAGGCGTAGAAGTCGCCGTTTATAGCCACGACCGCGTTTGCCTGCTTCGCCATATCGCTGGCGTACAGCTGAGTATTGGAGGAATAGCTGTCGTTGGCAAGCTTCCTGCGGATCTGGGAGCCGTGGGCGACCTTGATCTCCGCGCAGGTGCAGCAGCGCTCCTGAATGTATTCCTTCCAGCAGATGACCATAATGGTGTCATCGAGATAATACTGCATGGGCTCATCGGGTACAAATTCCGCATCGGGATCAAAGATCACCTTCTGACCCTCAAGCAGATTATTCGCCCGCTCTATCACTCCCATGATCACCTGAGGATCATATGTTGAACCGAATTTTGAAGGATCGGGCGCCGGCGCGCTGGTATAGCTCTCGCCGATAGTGTATATCTTCCGGATATAGGTCAGGTCTCCCAGTGCGTCGCTGAGAGCGTTGTTTGCGTATGTATCGAGCTTCTCTGACATATCCAGCTTGCCCTGAGAGCTTGCGGCTATTGCCGTACCCGATGCGGGATGGACATTCATTGCCACCCACAGTACGCTGACGGCGGCGATCAGGCCGAAGATCAGGGCGGCCAGTCCGAATGCCAGCTTTTTTAATCCCCTGCGCTGTTTTTTCTCCTCGGCGGCATACCTTTTCTCTTTGTCCGCGCTTTGGGAGGGGGAGGGGGACTTGTCCGTTATCTCCCCCTCCGGGACATGGGGCTCCGTCCCGGAAGGCTCCTCCTCCTTGGGGGCGGCCTTGTCAGTCATGTTGACCTGCTTATGCTCTACGCCCTTCCACAGCTCGCTCCACTGGGTCTTATCTCCCCGTTTGGTATCAGAGGGGGAGCTTTTTTTGTCCTCTGCGGTTTTTGGTCTCTTTTCCGGCGGTACTGCTTTCCGAGCCGGAGCGTCCACGGGCGCGGTCTTTTCGTCCGCAGATTTCCCCGGCTTTGGGAAGGTGTCTGCCGGGACAGCTCTCTCATGCTTTGCAGACCTTTCAGCCGGCATCGCCGGAGCGGCTCTCCCGGGCTTTTCAGTCCCGGGTGCAGACTGAGCGGCGCTGAGTCTCTCCTGCTTTGCTCTCCCGGCAGAGGATGTGCCCGGTACAGGCTTCATCTGCTTTTTGACAATAGACTCAATATATTCTGAGGATATATCAGGGAAAGTATATTCGGGGGGCTCAGGCTGGCTTTTCGCGTTTTCGGATCTGAACTCCGCAAGGATATCCTCCAGATCCTCGGCGCCGTATAACTTGTCGTCCTTCATTCTCTATCTCCCGGATCAGTAACCCGCTCCGCCGTTGAGCGCTTTAAGCATGGCGGGCGCAGTAATAATCTTCCAGCTTCCGTCGGAGTATTCCGCATTCACATCGAACTCGACGGATCTGTAATACTTCTCAGGCTCGGCCATTACCTCACCCACGGCAGTGAGATAGGCCTCTGTGGCTACCTCGGGAAGATACTGGCTGTTGTCGTCATATACCTCATTGTGAGCTCTGGACTGGACAATGCTTTCCAGCGCGGCCATAGTGTGGGTCTGAACATCATCGCTTATGGAACCGAGGTCCAGATATTTAAGTCTCACGGTCTGCACCGCATTAAGCTTGTCAATGGTGCAGTTGCCCACCAGCTGATAATCATAGCTGGAGCGCAGGGTATCGTAAATGATCCTCCCGGCCTCACTGCCCGGCTGATTTTCAAGACCGAGAGTTGAATAATCCTTCAGTCGGGAATAGGCCGCGGAATAATCGCCTCTGCATATGTCATCCATGAACGCCGATATCTCCTGTCTGGGGTCTCCGTTGGGTCTGGCATATACGGTGCCCACACCCTTTGCGGTGACCGACACAAGAAGGGTCGCGGTGATGACAATAACACACAGGAGCATCCAGAAGCCGCCGATATTATACCTTCTCCTGTTAAGTATCAGAAGCAGGAGCATCAGCAGGGAAAAGCCGAGGACGATAATGCCCGGAATAACGGGAACGGATACCTTGCTGACAGCATTGACCGTGGTGCCCTCCGGTGTCTCGGGCATCAGGTCGGAGAGACTTACGGGAGCCTGCGTGACCTCTTCCACATTTTCCGTCTCCTGAGCCGCCGCGGCAGCCTCGGCATCCTTCTGCCTCTTCTGTACCCCGTCCTGAGTATAACCGCACATCAGGGTGCAATAGGAGGTCAGAAGCTCTTCCGGATTATCCGGGTACGCGACCGTATCCGTGAACATGACGATCGCGATGGGATCGTCTGTATAGGCAATGGCGCAGTCGTTCACATATGTTCTCGTATGGTACTCGTTCTCATAATAGCCGTACTTGTGAGCTATGTTGTATCTGGGCTCCATGAACTTGAAGAAACGGTTTGGCTCGGCCTTCTGCATGGCCTTGATGATCGTCGGAAACTCGTCTGAGTGCTCATACAGATATTTCAGGGTATTGATGATAATGCGGGGAGTATAGAGATTGTTGTTCAAAATGTCATCGTTGAAATCATCCTCAGTCTCTCCGGAATACTTAGCCGCGGCAAAACGGAAATTGTCGTAGCCTCCCAGAACATCTCCCCACAGGAACATGGCCGCGTCGTTGCTGGAATACACTATGCTCTGCTCAAGGACTTCCTCATAGGGCATATATGAATAGCTGCCCTCCCAGTCTATTTCGCCCGACGCCATCTTTTCCTGTACCACCATATTCAGCGGTACCTTATACATACTGGCGGCGGACAGATAGTCATCGGGGTGGTAGTAGTGCTCCTCACCGGTGACAAGGTTGAGATATCCGCAGTTGATAACGGCACCGTTTTTCTCATAGGGCTCAACCAGCTCTTTTACAATGGTATCCCACGGGGTCATCTCAGTGTTCTCTGCCGGCTCCTCTGTCTCCTCGGCAAACGCCGCGGGAAGCACAGACAGGCATATACAAAGCACCAGCGCAATGCACAGCAGTTTTCTAAGCAGTTTCATATATTTCTCCAAGCTATTATTCTTCGGGTAAAATGTTATTCAAAGAAAATAATCATTCATTGTATTTTACCATGATATGATGGAATTTCAAGAGAAATTTACTATGAAAGTTCATATACCCAGCAGACTGCCCGCCAGCCGCTTCCACAGCCCGAAATATCCGATGACCCGCACATCCTCTGCCGCCGTTACAGGGATAGACGCGATAAGCTCTCCCCCTGCGGTCACATTGACCGTTCCGAGTCTGTCTCCTTCCACCACCGGCGCTTTCACCCTTTTTTCAACCGAGACCTCGTAATCCGGCTCCATGCCTTTGCTTCTGGGTACAAGCACCGACTTCACACCGCACATTCTTGCTGCAACAGTGCTCTTTTCACCCATTTCCACATATACCTCAGGTATGGCGATATTCTCCCTGACAGGGCATAGCCTGAAATTCTGAAAGCCGTAATCCAGCAGTCTCATAGCGTCCTCGTTGCGTTTCTCCGAGCTCTCCGCGTGCATTACCACTGCAATGTACTCCACTCCGTCCCGCTCCGCCGAAGCCGACAGACAGTATTTTGCTTTTTCCGTATAGCCTGTCTTCAGCCCGGTGCATCCTTCATACCAGTACACGAGCTTATTTGTGCTGGAGAGCTCGAACTCGCCGTCTCTTATGCTGTCGGTCCAGATGGTGGTGTATTTCTTGATAAGCTCATGTCCGAGAAGCTCACGGCTGAGGATGGCTACATCTCTGGGGGTGGTATAGTGCTCAGGATCATCAAAAAGCCCGGTGCAGTTTTTAAAATGGGTTGACGACAGCCCCAGCTCCACAGCTCTTTTGTTCATAAGCTCGGTAAATCTCTCCTCTGTCCCTCCGATATACTCGGCCATAGCCACAGCGCAGTCATTTGCCGAGACCACCGCAATGCACTTGAGCATATCGGACACGGTCATTTTCTCTCCCGCCTCCAGATACACACAGCTCCCGCCGAAGGAAGCGGCGTGCCGGGATGCGGTCACAATATCATCCTCCGAAAAGTTCCCGCTCTCTATTGCCTCCGTTATGAGGAGCATGGTCATGATCTTCGTAATGCTGGCGGGATCGCCCTTTTCATCCGCCTCCTTCTCATATATAACTGTTCCCGTCTCACGCTCTATCAGTATCGCAGACGGGGCCGAAACCGATATTTCATACCCACTCAGGCTGGAAAAAGCCCAGCAGTACAGGCTCGGCATCACCACCAGCACCAGAATAATACATATGACCCGCCTCAGTATCATTATCCTATCCCCCTGTTGTCATACAATGTGTTACGCCTATATTCATCTTATGGCAGACGGGAAAAATCTATTACCGGTTTACTTCATTATGAATATAACGACAAAATGACCGTGAATATTATCCATACCCCCTCCTATCACTTTTTCCCGCAATATCAGGAGTTTCACACATTTTGCACAGAGTTTTGAACAATCCTTTTCTGCAATATACATCTTTTCCCAATGGATAAGTTTACATAATCAAATTACAATATGTTAAAATTACATAAACATTTGCATTTCATTTCTTAACGCGAATTTTATTGACTGTTTCCATAAGACATAGTATTATACAATCTATGATATTCCATTGAGGAGGTATTGAGCCGTGCGTCGTCCGTTCAGATGGGATAAAAAATATCTTTACTGGGGTATTACAGCCTTTCTTGTGATATCCGGTGCCATCGTGTTCTTCATGGCGTTGAAATATCTGCCCACACTTGGTTCCGGGCTGAAAAAGCTGGGAAAGATACTCAGTCCTTTCATATGGGGCTTTGTTATCAGCTACATTCTGAAGGGTGTGATGCTGGCACTTGAAAAGAACGCGTTCCTGCCTCTGACAAAACGGCTCTATGCGAAAAATACAAGGCATACAGGCAAGGGTCTTGCACGGGGTCTGTCCGTTTTTGTTTCCGAAATCATTATGCTGGCAGTTATCGCCGCGTTGGTTTATATGATACTTCCTCAGCTGTATCAGAGCATTGAGACTATAATCCTCACCAGTCCTCAGTATATTTCAAACGCCATTGACTGGATCACCCGTGTTCTTAACGGTCATCCGGAGCTTGAAGCTCTTGTGGTGAATAAGCTCGGTGATATCAATTCGACAATTGTTTCCTGGCTTCAGTCCACCGCTCTTCCAAAGCTCGGAAACATTATCACCAATGTCACCTCCGGTATCTATCTTGTTCTTTCCGGCATATATAACCTGGTCATCGGAATGATCGTCAGCGTTTATATTCTTTCCAATCTGGAGACCTTCCGTGCAAATTCCAAGAGGCTTCTTTACTCCGTTTTCTCTGTTGAGCGTTCAAAGAAGATCCTTGACGGCATAGCCTTTACAGACAGGACATTTATAGGCTTTATCAACGGCAAGCTTCTTGACTCGGCCATTATCGGCCTTATATGCTATATTGTATGTGCCATACTGAAGATGCCGTACACTCTGCTTGTCAGCGTGATAGTGGGCGTGACAAATATTATCCCTTTCTTCGGCCCCTTTATCGGCGGAATACCCAGTTCGCTCATTATCCTTCTGGTCGATCCCTTCAAGGGTCTTATATTCATCGTATTTGTAATTATCCTGCAGCAGCTTGACGGAAATGTTATAGGCCCCAAAATTCTGGGCACCACTGTCGGCATCAACGGTTTCTGGGTCATGTTCTCCATAATTCTCGGCGCCGGTCTCTTCGGCTTCTGGGGAATGCTTCTCGGCGTGCCTGTGTTTGTGGTGATCAATTCGATCATCAACAGCAGGATGGAAAACCGTCTGAAAGAAAACCAACTGCCTACCGACACGGAGAGCTATATGGATCTCAGGTATATCGATCCTCTTACACGCGAGGCTGTCAGAACTGTTATCCCTCCCGCCGAGGAATCAGCCGCAGAGGAAAGAAAAGAAAATCATTAATATCAACGGCGCTGCATTCAAAATGCAGCCCCGTTACAGTTTAACTGATTATACTGTTTTCAGTCTCACTTGTTTTCAACAAGCTCGATGTCCATGCTTACAAGCTTCCCCTCACGCTCGACATTCAGCTTTACGCTGTCGCCCGGCTCCTTATCTGCCAGGTATCCGGTAATGTCCGCGGTGGTGGACACCATAACATCATCGATGCTGATGATCCTGTCGCCCACGGCAAGACCCGCCTGCGCGGTGCTTTCCGCGGTAACAGACTGGACATACACGCCGGGGTTCATTCCGTACTGGGACGCAGCTTCCGAGTCAACGGTGGAGACGGTGATACCGAGGATCGCCTTGTTGGTGGTATTGGTCACGCCCTCTTCGGAATCGAGCTCGCTTTCACTGGGGATGTACTCGCCGTTTGCGATGATCTGAGAGGCGATCTCAACTGCGTTGTTGCTGGGAATTGCAAAGCCGAGTCCTTCGGAGTCGCTGTCTGCGATCTTTGCGGAGACGATGCCGATGAGCTGGCCGCGGTCGTTGAACAGCGCGCCGCCGGAGTTGCCGGGAGAGACAGCCGCGGTCATCTGAATGACATCAAGGTCTATCGCGGAGTATCCGCCGCTCTGCATATTGAAGAACATATCGTAAAGGCTGTTGCCGCCAAATCCTCCGAAGAAGCCGTTTCCCGGGAACAGACCCTGTCCCTGCTCCTGGGTACTGGCCTGATTGTCGGCCTCATTTTCAACCTGAACAGTGATGCTGCGGCCCAGAGAGGACACTATTCCCTCGGAGATGGAGCCGGAGAACTGACCCTCGGGATTGCCCACCGCATAGCACACAGAGCCCTGCTTTACCGTGTCGCTGTCTGCGATGTCCGCGGGGGTAAGCCCGGTGGCGTCGATCTTGATAACGGCAATGTCGCCGTCTACATACTTGCCCACTACCTGGGCGTTGTAAGTGCTGCCGTCCATCAGCTCAACGGTTATTTTGGAGGCTCCGTTGATAACATGGGCGCAGGTGAGGATATATCCGTCCTCGGAAATAACCACGCCGGAGCCTGCGCCGGAGATCACATGGTTGCCGTTCCAGTAATAATTGGTCTTCATGATCTCGGTAGTGATCGCGACCACAGACCGCTCAACCTTCTCCGCGATCTCCACGCCGGAGAGAACGGATGCGTTGACCGTCTTTGTCTCCGGTGCTTCGCCGTTTGTGGTGACCTGCTGTATAACGACCTTGGCTTTGGAGTCCTTTGCCTTCATGACTCCCGCGTAGCCCGCGCCGAAGCTGACGCCGCCCACAAGGGCAAGGCACAGGATGGCCGCGATTATCTTGAGGAATATGCCGGACTTTTTCTTCTTTGGCGGCGGGTTATCACGGGAGGAGCCGCTGTTCTCCCAGCTGCCGCTTCCGAAGGAGGCGGAGGAAGAGGCTTCCTCCGTGGGGAGCTGACTTGCGGTAAAGTGATAAGAGGTATTTGGCTGCTCCGGGGTGTATCTGTCGGTTTCATTCATGTTTTCGTTCATAGCTATTACCGTTCCTTTCCGTTATACTTCAAGGCACAAAACGACCGTAAAAGCTGTGGTCATAAAGTGCCGTGTTTTTCGGCTGATGCTTCAGCGGAGTTTGTATCCTTCAGAAGCTGTTTCCTGTCTACGCTTCGGAGTATAGCAAGTCAATATAAACAGAAAATATACCTAAGTTAAACAGGAGATAAAATAACAGGAGGCCGTAACAGGTCTCCTGTTTATGAACGATGTTCATGCTCTTTATTCCGGTTCGTTATGCTGAACTCCCCATATTCCGATCAGTACCACCGCCATTGCGATAAACGCTTTCCACGAAACAGGGTCCTCCAGAAATATTACGCCGCACAGTACGGCGAGAACCGTCTGAAGATTGCAGAACACTACCACATTTGCCGTTGGAGCGTAGTCATATGCCTTGTTCAGCAGATCGTAACCGATGACAGAGCCGAATACCGACACATAGATCACCGCCATGTCAAAGGACGGCACACACAGAGGCTCGAAGATCTCGGAAGGATCCGTCAGATGTCTCGCGGCGGCCCATACCGCAAAAAACACGGCACCCATTACACAGCATCCGAAGCATCTCTCGTAGGGATCCGTGTACGGCGAGATCTTTTTACTGATAATTCCGTACAGTCCGCCTGTCAGTACACATATGACCGACAGTATTACTCCCTGCAGGGTCAGCTCATCCCCGCCATAGCTTGTTATCAGCGTCAGCGCGATCACGCCGACGATACTCACCCCGCTGAATATCCACTGTTTAGCCGATGTTTTTTCATTGAGGATCGCCGCGCCCATTATCATTGTCACCACAGGTATCATTGCCAGCATGATACCAAGGAACGACGAATTTGTGTTCATCAGCGCATACTGCTCGCAGGGGAAATAGATCACCGGCTCACATAGTCCCAGCGCCAGAATACACAGGAGCTTTTTCCGGTTGAGCACCAGCTTTTTTCTGCCTGTCAGAAAAGGGACGATCATCAAAAAAGCCGACAGCACAAATCTCCACATTATAAATACTATCGGTTCGGCGCTCTCCTGCGCAACCGATGACGCCAGGAGAGTAAAGCCCCATATGGTAAATACAATAAAGGCACACCATTGTCCTTTGGCTTTATTCGGATAATTCATACACAGACCTCATATCGCAAAACTTGCTGTATTCTACATTTTTTCCCGGCATATTTCAATCCCCTCCGTCTTATGACTTTATTAAAACAGTAAGCTCATAGACAAAAGACCCCCTTCCGTTACGGGAAGGGGGATAAAACTATGAAAGCTGCGCTTCCAAAGTAATATTTTATTATTTATTAGAATAATTATACTGTCGCAGTATCTTTTTCTTTGACCCTGCCGTTGGGGGAATAGGTGGGGACCATGTCCATTATGATCTCGCGGATGTCTTCACGGTTGGAATATGCGGCGTCACAGAGCCCGCTCATCCTGTCCAAAAATTCATCGCAGTCAAAGTCCAGCGGGTGGCCGACAAAAATCAGATCGTTTGCGGTCTTTTCAAGACCCTCCGCGGCCATAAGCTTTTCCTCATACAGCTTTTCCCCCGGACGGAGACCTGTGTATTCTATCTTGATATCCACATCGGGGCGAAGACCGCAGAGACGGATAAGATTTCTGGCGAGAGTATCTATCTTCACCGGCTGTCCCATATCCAGCACGAATATCTCTCCGCCCTTGGCGTATGTCCCCGCCTGAAGTACAAGACTCACCGCCTCGGGAACGGTCATAAAGTATCGGATAATGTCGGGATGAGTGACGGTGACGGGACCGCCGCGGGCGATCTGCTTTTTGAACAGAGGCACCACAGAGCCGTTGCTGCCCAGAACATTGCCAAAACGCAGAGCCACCAGCTCCATTTCAGGCTTGGCGGCGGGGTCAAGCCGGGCACCGTGGATGGACAGAGGCATGATGGAATGGGCCTGTCCGGCCTTGATCTTTCGGTCAAAGCTCTGGATGATCATCTCACACAGTCTCTTGGATGCACCCATCACATTTGTGGGATTGACGGCCTTATCTGTGGAAATAAGCACAAATCGGCGGCAGCCGTGAGTCATGGCGGCGTAAGCTGTCTTGTATGTACCCATAACATTGTTCTTAATGGATTCGCAGGGGCTGTCCTCCATGAGAGGCACATGCTTGTGGGCTGCGGCGTGGAACACTATTTCGGGGCGATATTTTGAGAAAATATAGTCAAGTCTCCGGCTGTCACGCACAGAGCCGATCAGTGTCACAAGGTCAAGATGAGGATACCGGTCACGAAGCTCAAGCTGAATATCGTAGGCATTGTTCTCGTAAATGTCGAAAATGATCAGCGTTTTCGGGGCGTGAGCCGCGATCTGACGGCAAAGCTCACTGCCGATGGAGCCGCCGCCGCCGGTGACAAGGATGACCTTGCCGCTGATGTAGCGGAACACATCGTTCATATCTATCCTGATGGCAGGTCTGCAGAGAAGATCCTCGATGGAAACGGCGGTGACAGAGTTTGCGTCCACTATCTGCCCCATCTGCTGGTACATGACCGAGACCTGCTTCAGCTCACACTCGGTCTCGGAGCATACGGAGAGTATCTCCCGCTTCTGATCCACGGGGAGGGACGGAATTGCAAGAATTATGGTGTCTATATGATATTTGCTGACAGCGGAGAATATCTCGTTTCTGCCGCCGACTACCGGGACACCGTCCATGAAACGGCCCCACTTATTGGGATTGTCGTCAATGATGCAGCAGATCTTATCTCTGCCGTTCTGGGAGGACTTGAGATCCCGCAGGATCATCTGGCCTGCGGCACCGGCACCGATGAGAAGGACACGGTTAGCGGCATCACTTGTGGGCTTGCGGAAAATGGCGAGGAAAACGCGGAAGGCAAACCTGACGCCTCCCACCAGGAAAAACTGAATGATGAAGCCCATGCAGTAGAATGTGACGGGCATACGGCTGACGGAAAGCTCGGGGAAGGCAACAGCGATGAGCACAACGGAGGCGATGATATTCGCAGCGAGAGAGACGACGTTTGCGATCAGAATGAGCAGCAGCTCATGGAGTCCCGCAAAGCGCCAGATGGTCTTATACATCCGAAACGGAATAAAGATAAGAATGCACAGGACGGCATATATGGGGGCGAGATAGCGAAGGATGTCCAGATAGTATGCCGGGATATCCCAGAAACGGCAGTCATATCTGAGCCACATTGCCGCAAGGTACGCCCCGTTGACGGCAACCGCGTCATAAACCATCAGCAGGAGGCTTATCAGCATCCAATGCTCGACGGGTAATATTTTTCTGCTTTCGTTTCTCTCTTCCATTGAACCGCGCCCTGCCTCTCAGGTGATACGAGAATGAGTATCTGTTGTGAATATATATCTCTGCTGTAATATAACACAAAACAGCCCGTTCTTCAATATATTCTTTGCCTAAAATTAAGCTGAATCACGGAACTGGCGGTAGGTCACAAGCAATACCGGACACAGAAGCATACCCCATACGCCCCACACACACCAGCCTACATATACGCTGATGAGGGAGGATATGGGGTCAAGCCCTATCTGAGAGCCTACCAGCTTTGCCTGCATGAAGTTCTGGACGATGGCGCACAGCCCCCACAAAGCCAGAAGCCACGCTCCCCGGCTTACCTGACCGGTTATGAGACAGAAAATCCCCCAGGGGATCAGTACAGCCCCTGTCCCGAATACCGGCAGAGCGTCGATAATTGCGGTCAGCACAGCGACATAGACCGCCCCGTCTATACCCAGAAGCAGAAAACCCACAAGAAGCTCGAAGAATGTCACGCCCATCATAATGATCTCTGAGCGCATGAAGCCGCTGACACTGTTTCGCAGACCGTCGCTCATGCCTACTATCCTCCTGCGCAGCTTTTCGGGCAGCAGACCCAGCAGGAAGGCATTGGTTTTCGGCAATGCGGCGGAGAACAGGTATGTGCCTATTCCCACGGTCACGGAAAACAGCAGAATGTGCGGGGCGGACTGAGTGAGCTTTCCGAGGGTTTCGAGAAGCCAGACCGAGGCTTTTTCCGGGATGGCGTACAGACTGTCCACACCGGAGCCGATAACAGCAGCCAGAAACTCATCAGCGCCGTCGGGAGCAGAGGAGGCATAGGCCATGGCCATGTCCTCAAGCGCCCGCAGCCGCAGAGTGACCTGACCCATCAGGGCGGGAAGCCTCTTGACATATTCCGTAGCCGCGGACACTCCCCGGACCGTGAGGGTGACAGTACCCCACAAAAAGAGGCCAAGCACGGCCACGGTTATAATGGCTGAAGCCAGCGGCCTCCGGATCCCCCTGCGGATGAGAAGCCGAACCGCCCACTCCAGGGCCAGAGCCACCAGATACGCAACCAGAAACGGCGCCGCCAGCGGGAGCACGAAACGCACTGTCAGCCATATTCCGACCAGGACTGCCGCCGCTGTCAGAAGCCTTTCAAATCTCTCCATTGCCCACCCCACACCATATAATATCACACTGTATTTTTAGCCCTTCCCGGCGGGATTTATTCACTCACCCGAAAACTCGGGAGTGAGTATAATGAAATGAAAAGGGAATAGGGCACAGGTAAGGGAATATTCGGTGCCTGAACCCTACATCAGGAGGGATATAAATTGCTTATCGTACAGAAATACGGCGGCAGCTCGCTGACAGACAGGGAGGCTATGCGCCGTGTGGCCGGAATAATTGCGGAGGATAAGGCCGCCGGGCATAGTGTGGCAGTGGTAGTGTCTGCAATGGGCGACACCACGGATGACCTGAAGGCGAGAGCCGACACAGTTTCACAGAGCCCCTCTGACAGAGAGATGGACGCTCTGATAACCACCGGAGAACAGCAGTCGGCCTCCCTTCTGGCCATGACTCTGAATAACATAGGTATCGACGCGATCTCGCTCACCGGGGCTCAATGCGGAATAATAACCGACGGCAGCTTCGGAGACGGTATTATAAAGCTTATCCTCCCCTTTCGGGTGGAGGAGGCAATATATCAGGGAAAAGTGCCGGTGATAGCCGGATTTCAGGGAATAACGGCAAAGGGCGATATATGCTCTCTGGGGAGAGGCGGCTCAGATACTACCGCGGTGGCGATCGCCGCCGCCCTTGAGACTGACAAATGCCGCATCTATACCGATGTGGACGGAATTTATACCGCGGATCCCCGGATCGTGCCGGAGGCAAGGAAGCTTGACAGGATCGACTTTCGGGATATGCTCGCCCTGTCCGCGGCGGGCTCACAGGTGCTGCACCCCAGAAGTGTGGAGTTGGGTATGACCCACGGGGTAAATATTGAATTGCTCTCATCATTTACCGGCGCGCCGGGAACAACAGTCTGCCGTGTTCCCGAGCGGGAACAGCCGGATTTTTCGGGTATCACAAAAAGCGAACATACGAGACAGGTAACTCTGGCCGGCAAGGGGGCGGATGCGGGCGCGCTGAGCAGGGCGGTTCTCATCCTTGGGAGAGAACATATCGAGGTGGAGAGCGGATATATCACTTCCGGCGCCGTCTCCGTCCGGGTGACACAGGAGTCGCTGATACCCGCGCTCAGGATCCTCCACAGGGAGTTTCTCGCGTAAGTTGCGATCATTCTTTGACTGTTATGATAAAAATGACATAGACCGGTTATGATATAGTTGAAAAGCCTTGCATTTTCCAAAACCATGGGATAGTATTAAGGCAGTTCTGTACGAAAGGAATATTCAAAATGAGTAACTATGTTCTGACCTGCTGTTCCACCGCCGACCTGACCAGAGAGCATTTTGAGGCAATAGGAGTGCCGTTCGTGTGCTTCCATTATGCAGTTGACGGTAAGGAGTATATGGATGATCTGGGCGAGAGCATGAGCTATGATAACTTTTACGCCAGGGTTGCCGCCGGTGCCAGGACCAGAACAGCACAGGTGAATATAGACGAATACTGCGCTTTCTTCACTCCGTTTCTTGAAAAGGGAATGGACATTGTCCATGTGAGCCTTTCCTCGGGACTCTCCGGCACCGTTAACTCCGCCAGAAACGCGGCGGCGATAATGATGGATCAGTTCCCAGACAGGAAAGTATTGATCGTGGATTCTCTCGGGGCGTCCTCCGGCTACGGCCTTCTCATTGACACCGCTGCGAAAAAGCGCGACGAGGGGCTATCGGCTCAGGAGCTTGCCGCATGGATAGAGGAGAATAAGCTGAAACTGCATCATTGGTTCTTCTCCACCGACCTGAGCTGCTATGTGCGCGGCGGGAGAATTTCCAAGGCTGCCGCGGTTTTCGGCGGAATGCTTGAGATCTGCCCTCTGCTCAATATGAACAATGAGGGAAAGCTGACGCCCAGAGCAAAGATCAGGACAAAAAAGAAGGTCATCAGGGAAATCGTCAACCGCATGGAGCAGTGCGCAAGGGACGGCCTTGAATATGACGGCAAGTGCTATATCTCCATGTCGGCCTGCATCGAGGATGCCGAAGCGGTCGCGGCTCTTATCGAGGCACGGTTTCCAAAGCTCGACGGCCATGTTGAGATAAACAATGTGGGCACCTGCATCGGCTCCCACACCGGCCCCGGTACCGTGGCGCTGTTCTTCTGGGGCAGCGAGCGGGCAGACTGAGTTATCAGATCCCCATACGCATTAATACGCACCATAATGAATAAAAGCTGCGGGAAAAATCTCGCAGCTTTTTATATTGAGATTTATCTTGTCAAGGATATTTTCTGCATAATATATTGACAGAAGTGAAAAGACCGACTACCCAAACAGGTAATCGGCCTCTAGGGAAACCTTATGTATTGACATGCTATTTCCTCTCCGGAAACAGCTTGCGGGTGATGAAAATGTAAACCATTACGATAGTTATTCTCAGTCAAATGTATTCCACATTGTTCCCTGAATAATAGTCCTCCATGATTTGGCAAATGGCAAGGGATTCCTTCCGGCTAATGAAGAAGTCTTGTTTTCCGTTTTCGACTGCTCTGGAAAATGCAACGATTTCATAGCGAATTCCTTCTCCATCTAACTGATAGAAGTACCGCCGGTTCTCAGAACTATCTTCGTATCGCACTTCAAAATAATCTGTTTTCCACCAAGGTGCAGGAACATATATGTATCCGCGTGTTCCTGTAATAATCAGTTCACCTTCTGCTTTCGCTCCCTTGGCAACCTTGATAGAAGCAACAGCGTGAGGGTAGGTAAAATCAATCTTTGTGAACAGATCAAACGTATCGCTTCCGTCCTTCAGCTTTGTTGTGATCTTATTATTGACGTACTCTGTCCCCAAAATCTGAAAAACGGCAAGCAATGCTGTTGGACCCCATGCGGTGATGCTGTTCCATTGGTCTTCCGTCTCATCTCCAAGATATCGCATACTGGTACACGTCGCATCTACGGACAAAATTTCTCCGATCTTCCCGCTCTTTGCCAAAAGCACCAAGCGGGCATAGGCAGTAGAATATGCCGTTTTGATCCCATCCATGAGAACCAGTTTTTTCTCATCTGCAAGGCGAAAAGCCTCCTGACAGTCGCGGGAATTCAGCGCTATGGGGGACTCGCAGAGCACATGCTTTCCATCTAAAAGTGCCCTCTTGATCTGTAAGAAGTGCTGCTCCGGATGTGATACAAGATATTCAGCAGAAGAATTACTATCCCCGATCTCAATGCCATTGACATAGCTGCTTTCTCTTTTGAACTTTTGTCCAATGGCGGTATCGCCGACAATTGAGATAGACAGTTTTCTTTTCTCTGTTCTGATTTCCGTGCTGGACACGCCCTCCGTTCGCGGCAGATAGATGACCTTGCAGAATTCTTCAAGATAGTCAAATTTTCCTATCCAATCAGAGCCGACCGTAAAAATGTCAATGGCATACCGGCGGATATCGTCAATTTTCTGTCCCTCATATTCCTCAACGATCACCTCGTCTGCCAGCCCCGTTGCTTTCACGGCGGCGATTCGTTCCATCAGGGATTGCTGATTATTGATCTTTCCTCTTGTTTTGTCGTAGTCATCAGAGGTAACACCCACAATGAGATAATCGCCCAGCGCCTTTGCACGCTCCAGTAGGCGAATATGTCCATAGTGCAGCATATCATAAGTGCCGTATGTAATTACTTTGCGCATAGCTGTCACCTGCTTATAACAGTTTTCGTAATCTCATATCGTTAAATGCGGCAATTAAGCGGTCATAGTCCTCTGTCGTCAAATCTCCGATATGCCCGACTCGGAAAATCGTATCTGCCTGCGTCCCACCGTTTGGACAAACCCAAATCCCGTATTCGTCTTTCAGAACAGTGAAAATGTCGTACGCCTTGGCTGTAGTGGGATGAAGGGCTGTAACTGCGTTTGACGGAGAGCTTGTGACAAATTCAAACGGCAGATTTCGAATTTGCCTCCTGAAATATTCTGCCAATTCAGCAGTTCGCCTTATTTCGCTTTCAGCACCGCCATTTGCGTCAATCTCTCTCAATCGACAATTGATCTGCCGGAGAACGCCAACAGCGCAGGTGAATGGTGTTTGCCCGCGTTCTTGATTTTTTAAGGCATCTTTAAGGTCAAGATACATACACTTTGTTTTACTGCGCCCCACTCTGGCAATGCCTTCCGGTGACAATACAATGATCGATATTCCCGGAGGACACGCCAATGCCTTCTGCGAGCCGGTGATCATCACTCCAGCTTCAAGCTTTCCCATATCAAAATCATCCGCCAAAAACGAACTGATGGCATCAACGATCAGGAAAAGACTATTGCGCTTGCAAAAGCGGCCGATCATGTCAATATCATAGTGAACGCCGGTGGACGTTTCGTGTACATTCACAAGAAACGCAGTATAGCCTTGACCTTCAAAACGGTCAAGCATCTCTTCTGTAAGCGGTTCTCCGACATTCAGTTTAACTTCCGTAAATGGAATCTCATGCAATGAGAGCATCTGTGCAAATCGAGCGCCAAAGCTGCCGCCGTTAACTACCAAAGCCTTATCATCAGTCGTCAGCGTATTCATAATTGCCGCTTCCATAGAAGCAGTACCTGAGCCAGTGAGGAAAACGGCTTTTGCCCCTGCCGGAGCTTTTGCAAATTTGAGCATAAGATGCTCGTTTTCCATCATCAGCTCCGAAAATTCCGGTGTGCGAAAATACGGGACTTGCTCCGCGCCGATGGCTCTGACCACCTCGCTCGACTGAACCGGTCCAACTGTAAAATTCAGCATTGTATCGTTCCTCCCTTTATCCCTTATAAAAAACGCACTTAGACAATCATTTAACCAAGTCCTGCGGCAGCAGCCATATTGGATTCATATCCACTCCAGTTATACGGGTTCGGAAATTCCTCCCTGCTTTTCCAGACGCCGATACCACGCTTTGCGAAATACACGGCGGGAGCTTCAATCTTATCATTAAACAGGATACGGGCAAAATCATAGCAACCTTTGCCCTCGATCGTCAGCCGGAAAATGCGCCTGACAACAGCGGCAGCTTCCTCGTCGATCACCCAGTGATATTTGTTCTCCGGGTCTTTCAAATACCCGTATATCACACTGTTCGTTGTGGGCTTACCGGATTCACCCTTGACGCGAATCGCGGTTTTCTGCTTGCGGCTCAAGTCTCTCAGATACCACTCGTTCATGATATTGAGGAACGGAGCAAATTCACCGGTAGTCTGATCGTCGCTGTCTACCCCGTTTGCAATGGCAATAAAATGAACGCCCCTTTCACGGAACATGACATCCGTGTAAAAGCCAGTCTGGAGATAGTCTCTGCCGACACGACTCATGTCCTTTACAATGACATGAGCCACTTTCCCGGCCTCAATATCCTCCACCAGCTTTTTCCAGGCAGGGCGCTCAAAATTGCCGCCGCTCCAGCCGTCATCCGTATAATGGACACAGTTCGAGTAGCCTTTCTCTCTGGCATAGCCTTCGAGGTATTTTTTCTGATTGACAATGGAGTTACTATCCCCGGCGTTGTCATCGTCGCGGGAGAGTCTTTCATAAAGGGCTGTGATCTTTCCTTCAGTCTGTGTTGCGCTCATGATGCGCTCCTTTCAGACTGTCGGCTCATTTGTGGTGTATTGATTATACCATAATTTCTGCCGATTTCCATAGCTTCATTGCGAACAATTCGTAAAATTTTGTCCTCCATAGTCTCCTGACCGGTATCGTTGAATACCACCTTGACCTTAAACGTGGTCGCTCCGATGCGGCGGGTTATATAACCATAGGCGTTTTCTGCTCTCATTTCCATAATGCCTCTCTTTCTGCACAATGCTGTGCTGCGTAGTGTTTTGTGAAATAAAAAAAGACCGAAGCTCCGGCTGCTGCGGAGTTTCGGATGTATCGGGAACCTGCGGAATTGCTCACGCAGGATTTATGTCATATTGTCATGTGTCATACGATCATTTTTTTATGGCAGACCCTCCTTTAACTGTATTTTGAGGCAGAAAATATGCCCCGGTGATTTTCTCCCTCTACTTATAGGAGATTTGACACCCCAATTTCGGAACTGTTTTGAAAAAATTCTCAAAAATATTTTTCGGGCGGGTATGCCATGTCATGAGAGACCAGACTTGTATAGTAGCTGTCGATGGTCACAGGAGCGTTATACAGTGCCGCAAGCAGATATTTCTTGATGTTCCGTACCTCCGTTGTGTTCTTTGCCATACACTCAAGCACATACTCGATGTGCATACTGTTCAGCTTCAAGAGCCTGCTCTTAACCACTTCTGCCGGGTAATCATCTCCGGCGATACGGAGCGTTTTGCGATTTGTGCAGACGGTATCGGTCATAAGCTCAAGCATCTCGTCTATACGCTCACGGTCAAGACAGTGGTTCTCTGTCAGGATATCGTATTCGATGTTCTCCTTCAAAAGCTCTCTGTATTGCTCTCGTTTTAACATTTCATCCGTTCCCATCCGATCATCGGTCTGCGTATGATTTGATAGGATAGGAATTGATTCCCCTGTACTTGATTGTTGTATATTTGATTCTTTAGTACTTAATTGGGGGCGTTTTTCCTGTTCAGGCTTTTCCTGCACAGGGTTTTCCTGAACGGGGTTTTCCTGAACGGGAAAATCCCGTTTAGGTGGATTATCTTCCTCCGGGTGCTCCAAAATCGTATATTCCATTTCTCCGACACGGCCTTTATCGTCCCGGGCACGCCTGCGGACGATATATCCGGCTTCCTCCAGTTCCTTTACCGCTGCGGCAATACTGTCCACACCGTCCCGGCATATCCTTGCAAGCCCTTTGAGGGTATAGTCCCAATCGTCCGGCAGGGACAGCATGAGGGACAAAAGCCCCTTGGCCTTTAAGGACAGTGTCGTATTTCTCAAGTGATGGTTTGCCATCACGGTATAGTCTCGTGTCTTTTCTACTCTGAAAACTGCCATTTTTTGACCTCCTGCTTTGTTTTGAGGGCTTACCTTGTTTCCCTCTCTACAAACAGGAGATTTGAAGCACTATTTTCGGAACTGTTTTTGAAAATACTTTCAAAATATTTTTGGGATGTGCTA
>JAZUJF010000173.1:0-2964 GCA_045642585.1 Candidatus Limivicinus sp. | reverse complement strand
TGCCGCATTATGCGGTGTTGCCCTATATCTCCACAGGCACATGGCCGCGCACCGAGAGAGTATCAAACCCCATGCTATTTCCTGACAATGGGGCTGATGCCGTACTCTGATGCCCACCGGTGCACGATGCGACGCACGGTTTCGTCGCCCCGGGACTTCATCTCAAGCACCACAGTGTCGCTGTCCCCTCTGAGAGCGGCGTGGAGATTTTCCACAAGGTCCATGTATTTCTGCCCCAGCCCGAAGCGGCTCTGCAGCTCTTTTGCGTTGGGTATGCCCTTTAAGACACCTATCACGGGTCTGTCACCGTTAAGCACATTCTGGAGGGCCTGACGAAACTGAGGGATGACCATTTCAAAGCCGCCGAATTCGTCAATGACCGTCAGAGGATAGAACTCCGATTCCTCCAGCATCTGCACGGCGTTTATGCGAAAAACCTCGTTATCCTTCCCGGGCGGGGTAACAGAGTAGTCCAGAAAACGGTATGATCCCAGTCCCTCTATCCCTGCGGCCGCGGCGGCAGGTCTGAGATACACGCCGAGAAATGTGCCGTTATCGTCAAAACCGCGCTCGGTGATAAAGCCTCCGGCCATGGCGAGGCTTCCCGACAGCTCCTGCCTGAGAAGTGTGGTTTTTCCGACCCCGGATGGGCCGGTGATAAAAAGATGTTTTTTCATGATCTCCGCCATAAAAAGTATTTTGTGTATTATAATATATAAGCGCCGTTTTGTAAATCGCCGGAAGGGCTTGAATATAAAAAGTGTATAGATTATAATTTATTATAATCATTACTATGGAAGCGCAGCTTTCATAGTAAACTTTTCCGCCAAAGAAGAAGCCTGAGGATCTCATATCCGCAAATATACCGCAGGGAGGCCGGTCATGACCTACAAAGAAGCATTGGAATATATCGACGGGACGAAGTGGTTCGGCGCGGAGCCGTCACTGCGCAGGATAGACGAGCTGCTGAAGGCTCTGGGCGACCCGCAGAAAAAGCTGAAATTCGTCCACATAGCCGGCACAAACGGCAAGGGCAGCTGTGCCGCAATGGTGGCATCTGTGCTCAGATCGGCTCATTACTGCACCGGACTCTACACCTCACCCTATCTGTTCCGGTTCAACGAGCGTATTCAGGTGAACGGCAGACAGATAAGCGATGACGCTCTCGCCGCCGTTACGGCAGTCGTGAAGACCGCGGCGGAGAAGATGAAGGAGCATCCTACGGAATTTGAGCTGATAACCGCCTGTGCCATGCTCCATTTTGCGGCCGAGGGCTGCGATATCGTGGTTTTGGAGACAGGTCTCGGCGGTCGGTTTGATGCTACCAATATTATCGGCAGCCCCGAATGTTCAGTCATTATGAACATCGGCCTTGACCATACCGCGATCCTCGGTGATACCGTTGATGAGATAGCCGCCGAGAAGGCCGGAATAATCAAGCCCGACTGTCCCTGTGTTCTGTATCATCAGGCGGAGAGCGTGGAGAATATCATCCGCGAAAAATGCCGCGAGACAGGCTCGGAGCTTGTAATAACCGATGAGAGCGCCATAGCATCCGAATTTGACTCACTGATGGGACAGTCCTTCTCTTATAAGGGCGTGCCATACGCGCTGAGTCTTCTGGGCAGTCATCAGCTGAGAAACGCCGCCGCGGCTATCGAGACGGTGAATGTTCTCATCAGGCACGGCTGGAGGATAGACTCCGGCGACATAGAGCACGGACTCTATGCCGTCAGCTGGCCGGCGCGGTTTGAGCTGTGCCGGAACGAGCCGGACTTCATAGTGGACGGAGGTCACAATCCTCAGTGCGCGGAGACAGTTGTCCGCGGTATGCTGAACTATTACCCCGACTGCCACAGGGTACTGCTGGTGGGCATGATGAGGGATAAGGACTATGAGGAGCTGTGCCGCATCCTCGGGCGGTGTGCCGATGAGTTTGTAGCGGTGGAGCCGGACAGCCCCAGAGCCCTTGACCGTGAGACACTGGCTCAGTGCCTTCATAAAAGCGGAAAGCCCGTTACCGTCTGCGACAGTATTCAGGAGGCTGTGTCCATTGCAACTGAGCTTGCGGGAGAGGATGGCGTTGTCTGCGCCGCAGGCTCGCTGTATCTTGCCGGCAGCGTGAGATACTGTCTGGGAATGTATTAATACTCATGGCTGATTAAACTCCCATGCACAATATTTTGCATCACTGTAAATTAAAGCCGAGAGCGCATGGCACATATTAAACATAGCGCAATGTCCGGCGTTTTTTACGGGAGACCTCATCCGTCACGGGCGGACGCTGTTATATTGTGCAGATCGTACCTTTTCGGTCGCCGCCCGTGCCACCTTCTCCAAAGAAGAAGGTTTTACATTGTGCAAATTTTTTTATCCATATATCCAAGAATGTGCATACACCGCAGAAAACCTTATTCACCATATCAGCTTTGCTGATGTGCAGTAAAAAATTCAACAGAGTATTATCCTATGCAAGATTATTTGTGTGTCCGGAATAGTATATCTTGTCCGGTATGGTGCGTTCTCCTCTGAAAAATCATGCACCAGCCATACCTTCTTCTTTGGAGAAGACTCCCTCCGGCGGAGGGAGATGTCACGAAGTGACAGAGGGAGGGGCGTTCAGGTGGCACGGGCGGCGGGCAACAGAGTGCGACAATACATATTCTCCAGCGTCCGCCCGTGACGGATGAGGTCTCCGCGCCCGCAGGCGCATTTTGAGCATTGTGCAATGTCTGATGCTTTTTCAGGGGAAAACCTCATCCACCGCAAGCGGTCCCCCTTCCCCTTCTGCGGAAGGGGAAGGCAAAGCGGAAGGGATTACATTATCCATCGCAAGCGGGTCTCGCTGCGGCTCGGTCACCTCGCGGCTCTGGACTGCCCCCGGCAGTCCTTTCTCTACCGCTCGGCCGCTTCGCTGCCCTTCCCCTCCTCCGGAAGGGGAAGCCTTAAAGAACGGCGCAGCTT
>JAZUJF010000172.1:0-7427 GCA_045642585.1 Candidatus Limivicinus sp. | reverse complement strand
GCCGGCGGCATCTACCGGATAAAATGTGCTCTGATTTAGTCATTTTTTCTTGCAATACACAAAGTATTCCTGCGAAAAAGTGCCGTCATCAGAACCCATTTTCTCTCGGTATCTGCTCTTGCCGCATTATGCGGTGTTGCCTTAAAGCATAGGGTAGAACGTTTCAGAGCCCGAGAGGGGCACTACCCTGAGCGAGTATTGGCGGATAAGCTTTACCGCAACCGTGAGGATCTCAGCTACTTTGTGTGAAGCCTACCAAAAACCAAAATTGGCATTTATTCAGTAGACATTAATTAGATTTTACTATCTATAATCTATTGTAATCTAACCCTTGATTTTTATGTTATTCGGTGGTACGATATAGCGGATGGTATAACATGGTATTTTATCCGAATTCTGCTGATTTCGTGCTTGGATGAGGCCTTGTTTTCAGTCAGCTTAATACATTTTCCTCAGGAGTTTTCACAATGTGGAAAGATGATCGCAAAAGATTAATAATCAGAAATATAATTATCGCCATATTATGGCTTGCTGTGGCCTTTGGCCTGTATAAGCTCTTCACTGAAGCCAACAGGAGAAGTGCCGCAGAGGATGCGTCCCTTGTGGGCACTCAGACTATTCAGCGGAAGGAGCAGACGGAGGCAAAGGAACAGGATGTATCAACGATCCTGCAGGAATATGACAAGGATATGGCCACCGTCCAGCAGTATCTTCCCGGAGTAGTCTGCTGGGGTGACAACCTCACCACCGGAAATACGGCCAACATTTCCTATCCCAGTGTGATACAGGATCTGATAGACGAGAACATCTGCAACGTATACGATTTCAGTCTTTCTGTCAGCGATAAGCAGGCCTACGGTAAGCTGGACTGGAACTCGTTCACTGTTGAGATCCCTGTTGTCAATATGGGCGGCGGAATGGAAGATGCGCCGACTGTCCTCGGGCGCGCAGGTGTAATTCCGTATGTGACCGAAAAGGAGTTTACCGTTCCGGCAGACACAACTGCTGTTCAGATCGATTTCAAGTCCGCAAACGGCAGCTATGTTACCCCTCTCAAGCAGGGCTATAACGGAAGCATCAACCCTGTGGTTATCGATGGCATTGAGGGTACGATCTCCATCGATTCTCAGTCGTACAATACATATTACAGTCCGCGGTATTATTTCCAGAGGACCACCCCCGGGGAGGAGACCGTTATTCCCGCTGGTGCCGAGATAGTCACAGACTCCTCGGATAAGTATAATGATCTGATCCATATAGTGTTTATCGGGACATACGGAACCTACTATGATGTGGCGGAAATTGTTGATTATGCAAAGCAGCTTGTATCCCGTCAGACCCAGAATTCCGACAGGTTTATAGTTTTAGGACCGTGTGTTTACCAGGGCTCATGGGAGTATTCCACCCAGCTGGATCAGATGGATACCGCTATGGCTCAGGAGTTCGGCAGCAGATACATCAGCATCAGAAGGTATCTGTGTGAGGATGGCCTGACAGCAGTGGGCGGGAGCAGCAATGAAGACGCGGATGCCCTCCGCGGAGTTGTTCCGAAGGTATTCCGTACTGCCTGGGCCTCTGTTGAGCTTAACGGTACGGCGTACCAGCTGATCGGTAATCTGATCTATGACCGTATGGACAAGCTTGGCTATTTCGATGAAGTGAAAAAAGAACTCTATATTAACGAGACTCTGAAGATCTTGGCTAAGGGGAATTGATCCGGCCAATAGTATTTTTTCTTATTCCGGAGGAACTTGTTCGTGGAAGATTCGGCTATGCTTCGCTATGAAGAAGACGGCGGGGCAGAAATAGATATTATGGAATTGCTGAAGGTGTTCTGGAGAAACATCTGGACCATCCTTCTTGTCTCCACAATAGCCTGTGCTCTGTATTTGGGCTACACTCTTTTCTTTGTTACCCCCTCGTACCAGGCAACAGCGTCGGTATATGTAAATAATGACTCGTTCTCGGTGGGCCAGACAAAGTTTACGATCTCCGCGTCGGAGCTGACCAATTCCTCTCTGGTATCGACATATATCTATATTCTTGATACAAGAGAAACTATGGAGGAGGTCATAAAGCAGGCGGGTCTGAACTATTCGTATCAGCAGCTCCTCGGTATGATCAGTACGAGTACTGTTGATAATACGTCGATTTTCAAGATAACCGTCACCAGCTCCAGTCCGACCGAGGCGGAGAAGATCGCCAACACCATTGTCGCCGTACTTCCCTCCAGAGTGGCAGAGGTCGTGGAAGGCAGTACCGTCAGAGTCGCGAGCTACGCTATCGTTCCCACTCACAGGTCTTCACCCGACTACACAAAAAATGCCCTGATGGGCTTTGCTGTGGGTGCGGCACTCAGCTGCGGCGTTATCTTCCTGTTCTACTTCATAAATAAGCGCGCCAACAGCACCGTAGATAGTGCTGACGATTTGAAGAGTCGTTATCCCGGTATCAGCGTTCTCGCTGTTATTCCCGATATGCGCTATAGTAAGAAGGGCTCCTATTACTACTCTTCATACTATACTTCCAAAGGAGAGGGGGCAAAGGAGTAATGGCTACGGATACCAAGACCACCTCCTCCGCGCATGCATCCAGATTTCTCTGCGATAGTCTCAGCTTTGCCGCAAAAGAGGCGTTTAAGAGACTGAGAACAAATATGACCTTTGCTCTGCCTGAAAACGGCGGCGGATGTCATACGATCGGCATTACCAGCCCCATGCCCTCCGAGGGAAAGAGCACGATAGCGGTCAATCTTGCGTATACTCTGGCCTCGTCAGATAACAAGGTCCTCATTATTGACGCCGACCTCCGTCGTCCCTCCCTTCATGCCAAGCTCGGTCTGGAGGTCACTTCCGGTCTTACGAATCTTTTGAGTGACTCCAACAAGATCTCAGAATCCGTCGTCAAGTATAAATCGGCTGACGGCATCGGCTTTGATGTTATCCCCGCCGGCGAAGTTCCGGACAGTCCTTCCGAGCTTCTCACCTCTGTGAGAATGAGAAAGCTTCTGGCCGCGGTATCAACGGTATACGATTATATTTTAGTTGACCTTCCTCCTGTGGGGGCCGTTGTCGACGCCATTTCTGTGGGCAGAAATACTGACGGTATGGTTATTGTCGTCAGAGAGAAAAAGTGTCCTACCCGCGCCGTTGATGACTGTGTGGAGCAGCTTATGCGCGCCGGAATTCGCATTCTCGGATTTGCTCTGAACGGCTCCGAGGGCTCCGGCAAGGGTTATTACAAGCACAACTATTACAAGTACGGCTACGGCTACGGCTACGGCTATGGAGACAGCTATTACGGATACGGCTCCAAGCCCAAAGAATGAGCCGGTTCTGCTTTTAATCGAAATTGTAGAAGGGAGAATCATACAGTGAAAAAGATCATATCCGGTGTTCTTATTGTTGCTTTGCTTCTGAGTGTCTCGGCCTTTGCATTTGCACTTGAAGATGACGATGTGGGTAATGTCACAAACTTTGGCTCATATTCCGGTGACATCACTCTGACATCATCCTCCAACGCGAATGTTGAGATCATTTTTTCCGGCAACGATAACAGCCTTAACGAGGAGCAGAAAAAGCTCTTCGCCGAGGGACATAAAAAAATGGTCGATGTCAATCCCGGTTTGGGTGAGATACAATACTATGTTTATGTCAAATGTGACAAGTTTCCGGTCGAGCTGCAGTTTACCCTCACCAATACCAGCAAGGTCAAGGCTGCTATCTGGAAGGGCGAGAAGTATGCTGATCTTGATGTGAAAAAGATCGACGATCACACCGTCAGCATTTCCGTTCCCTATGAGGGCGCGCTGTACCTCTACGAGGCCAGCGGCGGTGCCGCACCCGGCAAGGCCCCTGACAAGAAAGCGACCCCGGTCACAAGCGTGGTGGGACCCAAAGAGAGGGACGATAAGACCTCCCATAAGCCTCCCGTTGAGTGCGATATCAGGATCACTCCCCTCATTGATGAAAAGAAGCTCACTCAATCCCAGATCGACATCTTCAACGAAGGCTATAAGGATCTTAAGAATGTTGTCCCCTCTGACGCTCTGGTCCAGTACTATGTGTATGTTGAGTCCGACAAGTACCCTGTGGACGCCGATTTCCGTATCAGCAACATTAATTCCATGTCCGCCAAGTTCTATACCGGTACATGGCAGGAGCTGAAGGTCGTTGACAACAAGGACGGCACTGTAACGATCACCATCCCCTGTGAGGGCGCTCTGGCGATATTCAACAACAAGACCGAGCAGATGAAGCTTACTGCTTTCGAGGACAAGGATACGCTCAATGATACCGCAAAGGCGCTCTTTGAGGCGGCCGATGCCGATCTCAAGGACATCTGCCCCAAGGGTATGGAGAATAAAGTCTTCGCCTATTGTGAGTCCAGATCCTTCCCTGTCAGCTACAATTTTGAGCTGGGTGAGTTCACCGAGTTCACCGTTATGTTCAGTATTAACGGCAAGTGGGTAGAGCTTGACGGCAACGACAACAAGGATGGCACAGTTAGAATATCCGTTCCCTGCGAGGGCTGCCTTGCTATCTTCACGAAGTAATTTCATTATATCCTGATGCACAGGGCGGCGGAACCTTTTCAGCCGCCCTGCTGTTTTATAATAAGGCATTAATAAATATGATCGATTTTCACTCACACATTTTGCCAATGATGGATGATGGGGCTCAAAGCCTCAGGGACAGCCTTGAAATGCTCGCTCTCAGCAAGCAGGACGGGGTCAATACCGTTATTGCCACTCCCCATTTCTATGCTGATGAGGATGACCCGGCATCATTCCTGTCCCGTCGCTCAGATTCATATGCTCTTCTGCGAAAAGGCCTGTCCAGATATTCGCCTGTTTCGTTTCCAAATGTCATTCTCGGCGCTGAGGTGCTGTATTTCGACGGTATGTCCGACTGCCGGGAGCTTGAAAGGCTCACTGTTGAGGGCTCTCCCCTGCTGTTGGTGGAGCCTCCGATGCAGCGCTGGACCGATTTTATGATAGATGAGATAGAGGATACAGGGAGAAAGCTGAGACTCATACCGGTCGTAGCTCACATTGACCGATACATGAGAATAATGCATGACTTCACATTGATCGACAGGATCTCCGGCAGAAGGATGCTCTCCCAGATCAACGCCTCATTCCTGATACGGTCTGAGACTGTTGACCTTGCCTGCGATCTGATCTCCGAGGGGCGCGTGCATTTTATCGGCTCAGACTGTCACGACCCTGATAACCGTCCTCCCAACCTCGGCAGAGCATTTACGGCAGCCGTCGAACACGGCATTGAAGATGATTACATAGGTCTTCACTCAAATGTAAGGAAAGTGTTGGGTATTTCGCAATGAAAGTAAAAAAGAAAATCCTTATTCCCCTCATCCTGTTGATGATCGCCGCCATCGCCGCCATGGGAATTTATGCAAAGCGGCAGCTTGACCGTGAAGTTCCCTTGTCTGCGGGTATGTCTGTATACGCGCAGAGGCCGAATAACTTTGTGGTCCGAAATGGCGAGGTTCACTATCTCAGGCCAAATCTTGCGACCGTCCTTCTGGTGGGCACTGACGGTCAGGAGGAGGAGCCCGATCTGCCGGAAGATATCGTGCCGTTCTATAATCAGATCCAGGCCGACTTTCTTTTCGTCATTGTCATTGACGATGACGCCCGGGAATACTCAGCCATCCAGATCAACCGCGATACCATGATGGATGTCCCCTGGCTGGATGTCCTTGGGAACTACGGCGGTACGAATTATGAGCAGATCGCCCTGTCCCATAATTCCGGCTCCGGAGGGATCGACAGTCTCAGCAACACTTCAAGCGCAGTCAGCAGCCTCCTGTTCTCCCTGCCGTTGGATTATGCGTTCTCATACAGCATGACAGGCATTGGTGCCCTGAACGACATAGTCGGCGGAGTGACCGTCACCGTTGAAGAGGATCTCACCCCGGCCGATCCGACTCTGATAAAGGGCAAAACGATCAAGCTGAACGGAAAACAGGCCGAATCGTTCCTGCGTGCCAGAATGGTGCTTGCAGACGACACAAATATCGCCAGGATGAAGCGTCACCGCCAGTATATCGACGGCTATATTGTTTCTGCGCGAGAGAAGATCAATTCCGAGTCAGACTTCGTTATGAAGGCCATAGAGAAGCTTTCCGATTATATGGTCACAGAGCTGGACGCGAGGCAGTTGGCGTCCCTGGTCACAAAGCTTGACAGCTATGAATTTAAGGGCATTGTTACCGCAAAGGGAGAGCTTGTCCTCGGTGAACACTATGAGTTTTATGCGGATGAAGACGATCTGTGGAGTATCGTGCTGAAAGCCTGCTGCATTGATTGATAAAAACAGCTCATTGCAAAATACCCGATTTTGCAATGAGCCCATTCTTCTTATGACATTCGTTTACCTTTTAGGCTGATACCAGCTATACTTTCTGGCGAGGATGCGGAAAATAATTACCACCCATGCGCCCACAAACACCGCCGCATACTCGTTGTAGGGCATAAGGAAGACACAGCACAAAGCGCCGATTATACTGGAGAGCGCATAGCAGCCCTCCATGAAAATGGCCGGCCTCTCGTTTGCAAACACATCTCTGAGTACACCTCCGCCCACGCCGGTGACGACCCCCAGAAACTGGGCGAGGAAAGGATTGTCAAAGGGCATACCGGCCTCGACTCCCACCACAGTGAACAGTCCGAGACCTATTGCATCGGCTATATAATACAGCCAGCCGTCAGTATTCAGTCTGCGTCTGACCGCAGGGATGCAGAACAGCAGACCGGTGGCGGCGGCGGTGAGGATATAAACGGGATCCACAAAGGTGGCGGGAGGATGCTTACCGATAAGAATATCTCTTGTTATTCCTCCTCCGCAGGCAGCCGTGACCGAGAGAACGGCTATGCCCAGATAATTCATCTTTGCCCGTATTCCGGCCATCGCTCCCGATATTGCAAAAGCAACGGTTCCTATCATTTCAAGAATAAAATACATCTTAATCATCCATTCCGCCGCTTCGCGTCGGCACAAATATTAACTATCTTATCACGCGAAGCAAAGGAATGATAAGATGATTATTTATTTTGATAATACTACGCTCCTGTATCTGTTGACAATAATAGCAGATAAAAATACTGTTTTCAATAAATACCGCAGAATAATTATCCTGTTTTCCTTTTTTTGATTACATCTTCCAATCCGGAGCGTATTGTTGTATAATAGCGTATCGTTTTTTGCCCCTGTGGGAAACCCGGAAGGGATGAGAATAAGTATCCACGCCCTCAGCTTTCATTAAGGCACCACCGCATAATACGCCTGCGGCATCTACCGGATAAAATGTGCCCTTATTTAGTCACTTTTTCTTGCAATACACAAAGTATTCCTGCGAAAAAGTGCCGTCATCAGAACCCATTTTCTCTCGGCATCTGCTCT
>JAZUJF010000171.1:0-3424 GCA_045642585.1 Candidatus Limivicinus sp. | reverse complement strand
ATTCTCCTCCTCCGCGGGCGCGGGCGCGGCCCCGGCCTTCTGCCGGGGTGCATCGCTCTGCGTCACGGGTCTGTTCCTGTCTGTGAATGCCGGGGTGTCCGCCGTTACGAAGTCAAGGGGGTTCAGAGCCTCCCGGGATTTTCGCACTCCGTTTGAGTCGCATACGGCGTTCAGCTTGTCGATGACCTCGGTGATATAGCCTGCCTCGGCCAGAGTCACATCGTCATCCGTGGCGGCAAGATACAGGAGGATATTGGTGAGCATACGGACAAATGTCCGGGAGGTCTCGCTGCCCCGCTTTGCGTCGCTCTCGCAGAGATTCCAGAAGAACACAGGCGGCAGGAATACCTCCTGCTCGCACACAGAGCCTGTCAGCGACCATAAAAGCCACTGGGGCTGAGGGCGGCTGCGGGAGTATATCTGGTTTGCCATATCCACATGGCGCTGGGTAATACTGCCGCTGCGGCTCCAGAGCATCAGGGCGCACTTTGTAACGAACCCGTCCAGCTCTGAGGCCAGGGATGTGCTGCCGATGCGGTAAAAAGCGTCGGTATTGGCGGAGTATATCTTATGGAACTCCTCCGGGGAACGATTCCATGATGTAGGCATATCTGTCCTGCCTCACTTTCCCATATATTTCAGTACCGCCACCTGCGGCTCGGTGTCCGGCGTTATCTCGATGGTGTCGGTGTTGTAGTAGTGGATCATCTCAGGGGCCTCAAAGTAATTAATAAGGTTTTCGATGTGCTCAAGGCGCCGCGGTCCTCTGCTGCCGTCACGGTAGTGCATGGGGATGATGGCCTTGGGGAACAGCTCATCCGTCATGCGCCACACCTCCTGAGAGGGCAGTCCTGTGCAGGAGCCGGCAGTGACCATTATAGCGTCGGCGCCGAACAGCTTTGATATCTCTCCGCCGTTGAGGAAGGTGCCTATATCGCCCATGTGGGCCACCTTCAGCCCGTCGGCCTCAAGGATATGTATGAGGGTAGTGCCCCGCATAATGCCGCATACGGAGTCGTGCCAGGTCTCCATGGCGGTAATGGTGAAGGGGTTTTCGCTCTCCGGTTTTCCGGACAGCTTTACTCCCTCCCGATAGTTGTGGCCGTAGTGCTCATGGCTTATAAGGAGCTTATCCGCGGTCACATTGAGCTTTGGGTAGCCGGTGGTGTAATCGGCGTTGTATGGGTCGATGACCACAGAATACCCCTTGTGTGTGATTTTAAAGCAGGCATGCCCGAGCCATTTTATTTCCATTGTTAATGCTTCCGTTTTGGTATATAATAGAATTGATATAAGCTGATATTATAATACCACGGAGGCTCATTATGAGCAATATGTTATTGAACGAGAAATCACCGTATCTGCGTCAGCACGCGGATAACCCGGTAAACTGGTATCCATGGTGTGAGGAGGCCTTTGACAGGGCGAAGCGGGAGAACAGGCCCGTGTTCCTGTCCATCGGCTATTCCACCTGCCACTGGTGTCATGTGATGGCCCATGAGAGCTTTGAGGATCAGGCCGTGGCCGATATTCTCAACAATTATTATATCCCCGTGAAGGTCGACCGGGAGGAGCGGCCCGATGTGGACTCTGTGTATATGTCCTTCTGCATCGCCGCCAACGGCAGCGGCGGCTGGCCTCTCACGGTGGTCATGACCCCCGAGCAGCAGCCGTTCTTTGCCGGGACCTATATTCCCCGGAGCTCCGGCGGCGGACGGATCGGCCTTATTCCCCTTCTCTCCGCCATTGCGAAGAAATGGCAGCAGGACGAGCGGGAGCTGCGGAAGACGGCCTCCGACATGACCCGACGGCTTAATATCCGGGAGCTTACAGCTGAGACCGACGGCACGGAGGAGCTTCTTTCTGACGCTGTTGAGCAGTTAAAGGCTGCCTACGATAAGCAGTACGGCGGCTTCGGCTCTTCCCCCAAGTTCCCCACGCCCCAGAATCTTCTGCTGCTCCTGCGTGCCGCCAACGCGAAAGGTGACAGATCTCTGCGCTCTATGGCAGACTTCACCCTTCAGCAGATGTACCGCGGCGGAATATACGACCATTTCGGCGGCGGCTTCTGCCGCTACTCCACCGACCGGGAATGGCTGGCCCCCCATTTTGAAAAGACTCTCTATGACAATGCTCTGTTGTCATTGGCCTATATAGAGGCATGGCAGGACGGTCATTTCGCCCTGTACCGGGACATCGCCGAGAACACCCTTGACTACTGCCTGCGGGAGCTGAAGGCTCCGGGGGGCGGCTATTACTGCGGTCAGGACGCGGACTCCGGCGGCGTTGAGGGGGCTTATTACCTCTTTACCCCCGACGAGGTGAAAAAGGTACTGGGTGAGGACGCGGGCCGCGGCTTCTGCGAGTGCTATGATATACTGCCCGAGGGCAATTTCCACGGCCTGAACATCCCCAATCTCCTGATAAATCAGCGCTGGAATCTTGTACCCGAGGGCTATGACGAGTATCGGGAGCGGCTTCGGCTGTACCGGGAGGAGCGCATGACTCTCCTCACCGACACAAAGCTTCTGACCTCATGGAACGGTATGCTGCTTATGGCTCTGTCCCGGGGGGCAAAGGCTTTCGGCGACCCCCGCTATCTCATGGAGGCGAAGGAGCTGGCTTCATTCATGGGTGAAAAGCTGTATTCCGGCTCTGAGCTCATGGAGCGGCTGTGCGGCGGAGAGCTGAAATATGACGCCCAGCTTGATGACTATGTGTATTACGCTCTGGGTCTTCTGGAGCTGTATAACGCCGATTTTGACCTTTCCGCCCTTGAAAGGGCCGCGGAGCTTGCCGATACGGTGCTCCGGGAGTTTAAATGTCCCTCCGGCGGCTTCTACCGCACCGGGAACAGCGCGGAGAAGCTTATAGTGCGGCCTGTGGAGATATTTGACAATGCCTCTCCCTCCGGCAATTCCGCCGCCGCCGTGCTCTTCGATCTCCTGTTCCGCTATACCGGTCAGGAGAAATGGCGTGACGCGACGGACAGTCAGCTTCGCTTTATATGCGGCAGCGTGGGCAAATATCCGGCCGGTGCTCCCTTTGCTTTTCTCTCCCTACTCTCCGCCCTGTACGGCACCAGAGAGCTTGTGTGCGTCTCGCCCGATGACAGCCCTCCCCGTTCTCTCGAGCAGGTTACCGCCCGGTATTCTCCTGACATGACGGTGACGGTCAAGACCCCCTCCAACGCCGAAAAGCTCGCCGCCCTCGCCCCGTTCACCGCCCACATGACCTGCAAGGACAATAAGCCCACCTATTATCTCTGTCAGAACGGCGCCTGCGCCCGACCCGTGACCGAGCTGTGATACTAATCACTGATAGAAATCAGACAATCTTTGCGGTAAAAACTGTGCCGTACTTCGTTAGCTTCCTTGACCATATATCTCCATTATGCTCTGCGTAAGCTGCCTTGTCCGGCGCA